>JBJTMR010000061.1:0-64834 GCA_046070625.1 Bdellovibrio sp.
ATGATCTTTTCGCGAATAAGGCGCTTAGCGAGTTTTTTGATGCCGCTGGCGGCTTCGTCTTCGTCAGTCACACCTAAACGAATCAGATCTGATAACTTAACTTCGACGGGCATGGTACAACAACCGCCCCAGCAGCCGTTGCACATTCCTGATTTATACTGTTTCCAAGTCGATGGACGGTCTACGTCTGATCTTTTCATTTCTCTTTATGGTAGCGGCTTCTTCACCAGTTTGCTGTTATATCGCGCAGACGAATCTGCTGGTTGAAGTAATACAACACTGTAACCACGGTTGTAAAGCTCACGAAGAAACTGCGGTAAGATCTCTGCGGTTCTGCGCTGTATATCGTGAAATAGGATGATTCCCCGTTTAGTCTGGTCAATTTGAGCCAGAGTCTTTTTTAGAAATTCGTCATTCGTCTGCGCCCGCCAATCCTCACTATCAATGTTCCACGCGAACTGAGCCGTGGCATTAGCGCTCAAAAAATTTCTCAGGGGTATGGAGTCTTCGCCGTAAGGGAAACGAAAGAATGGCTCGACCCAGCCCAAAACATCAAAAACACTTTGATGTCCTCCCCTAATTTCCGCCACGGCATCCTCGAAACTGAGTAGATTTCCATGATTAAGCCGAGAACACACTGGCGTTGGCGCTAAACACCGATGGGATATCGAATGGGTTCCTATGGCATGTCCGTCGGCAGCGACCATTTTTGTGATCTCAGGATGCAGTCGTACGTTTTTCGCAAGCTCAAAAAAATGAGCCTTGGCATTGACCTCTTTTAAGGTACGTAAAATGGAAGCTGTATATTCTGAACTAGGGCCATCATCAAAACTCAGAATAATTTCTTTCGGCGCCACATCCCCCGCACGAGCATAGTAGCCTTTGGACGTATCACGCTTCTGAACATTCACTGGAAACTGAAAGCTATTACCCGCATCGGCAGCCTTCAGCGCATTCACTTGCACCTTTAAAGTGCTTCGTTCCGCTGCATAGTGACGTTCTAATTGAGCCAACAAATCCTTTTTGCAATCCATAACCAGAGGACGGTTGCTCTCGTCTTTGATTGCCTGCTCAAAAATGGTTAAGGACAGCCCATCCATAGTGCGAAGCTTGTCACAAATTTTCTTTTGCAAATTGCTCAGACTGTTCGGGCTCTGAAGGGCTTCTTCACGCCACTGAGCAAATAACACTTCCGGATGATTTGGAGATACCTCCCAATCCATTAATGAGGCTGCTGTCTTGTTTGCCACGACAGACTTTTGCAATTGCTGATCGACTGAATTTCCACAACCACCAAGAGCCAACACCAGCGCAATGGCTAAAATCGATTTTAAATACTGCATAAAACACCTCTAATTATCTAATTGGGAGTTGGGTCTTTGCGTCAGCAATTCTGCATCGGACTGTTTCAAGCTAAATTTGATTTTTGAATTTTCAATAATCACCCGGGGATCCATGGAATAGTTATCAAAAATAACCAGATTTCGAGAAGCTTGGGCCGTCACCACATTGGGATTCCACAGATAGCGGAAATAGATAATTAAAGAACCTACAAACTGACTGAGTAAAATCGATAATAAGGCCAATGCTATGATTCCAATTAGCGGCTGAGTTGTTTCCCAGCGAGCCGCTTCCATTACTTCAAACCTGTTTCCAATAGAAAGCTTCGCGGCTTCAATTTTTGCTAGTCCCGTGCTGAGCTCCTTAAAACGTACAAATTCCAACTCTGACTTTTTCTTCAAGTCCTCTGCCATTTGCGCCTGAAACGGCAGTTCTTTGCTTTGATTTCTTAGCTGATCTATAGAAGACTGCAACTGACTCAATCTGTCTCGCAATAAATTGTTTTCAATTCTCAATGATTCTATTTTGCCGCGGGCTCCGTACAGTGTCGTGTCATCAGAAGCCGCTCGGTCCTTACTCAAATAAGCGATGATTTTTTCATTACCGGAAATTTTTAGTTTCAATTCATTCGCACGAATCAAGAGATCACTAACATAGTCACCCATCTTGGACTGCGATGCCAAAGGAAGTAAGTTCTCGTCTTTACTTTGAACAGCGGCCAGTTCTTTTCCGATTTCAATGAGTTTATGATCGGCATCCTTTTTTTGAATTTTCATGAATTCTTCGACTCGTGCAACTTCCTCAAACTCACGCTTTTCTAATATTTCTTTTGCGACTTCAGTGACTGCGTTCACCACAAACAAAGACATCGCGCGATCTGGGGTAGCTGCGGAAATCTTAATTTCGAAATCGGCATCCAATTGTATTTTTGTCCACTTATCCAGACGCTGAAGAACAGAGATCCGGCTTTCCGGACTGGCGTTAAGCTGATTCAAATATTTTTCTTTGAAAAGATCAAATCCCTGATGCTCCTCGAGGGTAATTTTGGGACTCTGACCTCGGCTCTGAATACGCTCTAAGACGGCCTCAAAGAACTCTCGGGTTTTCAAAAATTCAATATGCTTTGATAGCAGGCTGCTGCCTTTTTTAGACTCTTGGACGGATTTCGATAAACCATAAAACTGATTTGAAAATGCCTGAACTGAGGAATTCTGGGAGTCATTAAATACAATGGATGTGGTCGCCACATAGGGAATTTTGACGACGTACAAAACCATACTACCCGCAAACAGAATTGCCATGAAAAATACGAACATTCGCCAATGAGAAAGATATAACTTCATGATCTCGCCGACACTTAGCTCTGGTTCGATATGCTGATGTTGATCGCTCATAAAATTCTGCCCCTCTGAACAAGACCAGAATCTGTTTTGCCATCCTTTCCCGAGCTTGGCCTGTGTCGTCTCTGTAATGAAAATTAAGAAAATGAAATTTGCGCTTCAGGAACGAAAAAGGCCGATGTTTCCATCAGCCTTTTATATCTTTGCTCTTTATTTAACCTATTTCTGCTCAAGGTGTCGCCGCAAGACCTGCAGTTCCTGGTTTTAGTAATACGGGCTGGTATCCATTCAAATAAAGCTGCCTTAACAACTCAGGAAGCGCTTCTGCTGTTGTGCGATGAATGTCGTGAAACAAAATGATGCCTTTACCACGCGTTTTAAGCTGAGCCATCACATCATCAACCACTTTTTGCGGCGTTTTTCCGACTCTCCAGTCCTCGCTATCAACGGACCAGTAAAATTCTCCGATTCCGGCGGTACGCAAATACTCTCTGACTTCAGGAGAGGTCTCACCGAATGGAAATCTGAAAAAGGGATCCACGCGGCCTGCTGCTTTCTTAATAACACTCATACTGCCTTTGATCTCGGCTATTGCTTCCTCGGCAGTAAAAAGATGTCCATGATTTTGCTTCTGACAAATCAGCCGGCTCCCCAAACAACTATGGGTCATTGAGTGACCGCCCAAGGCGTGACCATCCTTCGCCACAAGTCTTGTGACCTCTGGATGAGCCCCGACGTTTTTCCCGACTTCAAAAAAGATCGCCTTCACATCGACGCTTCTTAGAGTGTTAAGGATTGTAGGAGTGTAAATTTCGGAAGGGCCATCATCAAAGGTCAAGACAACTTGCTTAGCTCCGACATCGCCAGCCACTGCATAGTAACCTTTGGAAGTATCACGATACTGAACGTCCGTTTTAAATCTAAGACCTGAACCAACGAACTCCGCAAGGTTATCAACATTTGTAGTCAATTTCGTCCGTTCAGCACTCCAATAACGATCAATGCGAGAAAGCAATGGCCCCCGGCATTCCACAACCAACGACGCATTCGTCGAGTTTCTAATTTCTTCTTCAAACAACGGCAACTCGTTATCCCCGAGCATCGCCATTGCATCACAAACTTCTTTACTGGTCACCATCTTGGCACTGAGGTCTTCTCTCCAACGGGCGAAGACCTTTTCAGGATTTGCATCAGACAAGTGCCACTCTGTATTAGATTGCGCCTGAATATTTGCTTGTAAGGACTCTTGCATCTCCGCATACATGTGGCCCGAACCACCATTGCTACAAGCAGCCAACGCCCAAACACTTGAAATTATCAAAAATGATAAAGGCTTTTTCATGCAAATATCCCAGGCCTTTCTCTTATTTGCCTACGGACCCTTGCTCATTAGCTTGCAAAGATTCGATAAGCTCGCCCATGGAATCTTTTTCACTTACTGTTGCGGAAAGCTCCGCCACAGTTGTCTGAGTCATGACACCATTTTTTGGTTTCAACAACACAGGTTGGTATCCATTTTTATAAAGCTGTCTCAGGATTTCTGGAAGTGCTTCGGCAGTCTTACGTTGAATGTCGTGGAATAAGATCACGCCTTTGCCACGTGCCTTCAACTGAACCATCACATCATCAATCAATTTTTGCGGAGACTTATTTTTCCAGTCTTCACTATCAATCGACCAGAAGAACTCACCGATGCCCGCTCCGCGCAAATACTGTTTCAAAGCTGGAGATGACTCGCCGTAAGGGAAGCGGAAGAATGGGTCCACCCAACCAGCAGCTTTTTTAATTGCATTCAAGCTTCCAGTAATTTCGGCAACGGCTTCAGAAGTTGTAAATAAATGACCACCGTTGTTGTTTTTGCAGATTGTTCTATTGCCCAAGCAACTATGAGTCATCGAGTGACCACCCAAAGAATGACCATCTTTTGCGACCAGTCTTACCATGTCAGGGTGAGCTTTTACGTTTTTTCCCATTTCAAAGAAGATTGCTTTTGCATTCACTCTTTTCAATGTCGCCAGAATTGAAGGCGTGTGAGCTTCAGAAGGACCATCGTCAAAAGTTAGAACCACTTGTTTGGGACCAACGTCACCAGCGACCGCATAGTAACCATTTGATGTGTCACGATATTGAACGTTGTTCGCGAACTTGAAACCTGTATCCGCTAGCTCTTCCGCAAAGTTATCAACGTTTACCGTTAAGTTCGCACGTTCAGAGGTCCAATGGTCCTCCAAACGAGAGATCAACTGATCTTTACACTCTGTGACTAGGGCCGCATTAACGGGCTTTCTGATTTCTTCTTCAAATAGTGGCAGCTCTTCATCACTCAAGCCAGCCATTGCTTCACACACGTCTTTGCTTGTAGTTTTCTTAGCAATAAGATCTTCGTTCCAACGTGCAAATGCCTTTTCAGGATTTGCCTCAGATAAATGCCACTCAGTAATCGTTTGAGACTGAGTATTTGCCTGCAAGGATTCCTTCATTTCTTTGTACACTTGTTCAGAGCCACCGTTGCTACAAGCTGCCAATGCCCAAACACTTGAAATGACTAAAAAGGATAGAGATCTTTTCATATTAATTCTCCTAATAGGCCCATTCAAAGCATAGAGCGTTCCAAGAGAACTCCATAAAAAAGCCGCTGCCTGTCCTCCATCAGACATCTTGTAAGCATTTGATATTAAGAAACTTTATACGACGTCAGCAAACAAAAGTAGAACTTGGATGTGGCCTCAAGACTGACCAAATTTTGGTCAGGTACCCTCAATTGTCACTCGTGCCCCCGGGATATTGTTATCAAATTTGGGGTAGCCCAAAGCTGCGGCGGCCACAAAGCCGAACACCATCCAATAGAGGCGATCCGCCATTCCTCCCACAGACAAATGAATGTGATAAATGACCAAAATAGGAATATGCGAAATCAAATAGATAGCCACTTGGCGTTTAGGAATATCAAAAGACTTCAGGGCTTTTAGTGATCCGATAGTCATAAATCCCAGGGCCATCGCTGCTAAAACTAACAAAGGCCAACCTCCCACAACACCCGCAGAAACAAAAATGTTATGGGGATCTTTTAAGGAGTTGTAGTTAGAAACATCCACATCACTGCCAGAGGCGAACTTCGACATCAACCCATGGCCCAACCATGGATGTTCCATAAAAATGTCGGTGCCTCTTTCGACTTCTTCCCAGCGAGAAGCGACACCATCTTGTGCTTGCCGAGCTCCCAACGAATTCTGTCCGGTCGCGACTCCTCGAGCGAACTCATAAGTTTGCCCGCCGAAAAATGCGGAAAAGATCAGAACAAAAGCAATGGCGGAAAATTTAAAAATGCGCCCTTTATTGGTCTGCGCTTCATGCAAAATCATTGTGAGTAAAAACGCAAACATTGCCGCCCCTGCTGACGACCGAGTCCCCGTGAAAATAATTGCCGTGAAGCTGGAAAATAAAACTAAGATACTCCAAATCTTATGTTTCAATTTATCGTTAGACAAAAATGTTCCCAATGAAAAGACGAAAGCCGTCGTCGCACAAGTCACCATGTGAGGAATATGCTTAAAGACTCCGATAAAACGACCACCCTTGAAAGCAGCGCTCGGGTGCAGAATCAGAACCATCAACGACAAAAGAACTAAGGCTCCCGTCCATCGCTGAACATAGTTCATAAAGTCTCGGACATTCCAAAGACTCGGAATAATCAAGCCATATACAACGACCATAAACAAAGAGGCCGACATAGCCCCTAGTTGCATCGTGACGGATTCGTCAGGGTTGACATAATGAGCTTGCAGCAAGGTTTCAACGGCCAAAGTGATCATCAAAAAAAAGACAAACAGCTTATAAAAACCACTTAAATGCTGTCGTCGCCGCACCCGCAACCACAGTAAAACGAGGGGCCCACCCAAAAGACCACACAGAACCACATTCACATAAGGGTGCATACCTTGTTGAAAAATAAGATACGGCACTTCACGGGGAATGGGCAGCAAACTCCCCAGCGATACTTTACAAACAAAAGCCAGGGCGATGAGTGCTTTTATTAAAAATAAAATTCGCTGATCACGGACTTGAATCATTAGTTATGTCCGGTATTTTTTTGAATCAATAACGCGGTCAATGCGATCCCCAGAATTACTGACACCACCGTGACCGTTCGTGCTGTATCACCGCTAATCATGTAAGACTTCTGTGGGACATAGACAAAATCGTCTTGTTGCAAACGCAGCTGTTTGGCGCCGCCATACTTAATGATCTTTTCAGCATCGACTTCGTAGGCGCCTTGATATTCACTAACCGCCTTGGATTTGATTTCCGCCCAAGATTTTGGTTCGTATTTACGCACTAAAATCTCTGACATGTCTCCAGCGTTGTTGGATCCGCCCGCCAACGTGATCAATTTTAGTAAATCCGTACTGGGTGGAACATAGTAAACACCGGGACGGTTCACCGCTCCTAAGAGTTGGACACTGATCAAAGATTCCTTTGCGGAAGAACGATAGATATATTCAGAAGCTTGTTGTGGTTGTTTGATGTCGCTCAAGAGACTGTAATCTTGTGTTTCCGCAAACGCGGTACAATTCACGAACAAAATACTGGCAATTATCAACGAAAGATTCTGTTGGATATTCATCTGACCACCCCTTTCACTGGACCAAAATCGAGAGCCTCGACTCTCGTCAATATTTCGATGACTTGACTTCGGTCCATGGACCACAATGAGTCTATGACAACTTCTGACGTTCCAGAGCACGAAAAACTATTTGATGAAATTTGTAACAAATTGAACGCTCTCAGTAATACTCCTGAGTCGGCAGAGGAAGCTGTTCCTCCCCAACCAAAGTATGAACAGATGCAAGTTCAGATGAAGAAATTCCACTCTGATCTCAAGGGTTCACAAGAAGAATTGCGTGAAAAAATTAAGACGCTTGAAAACGTTTCTTACGGATCTGAAACGTTAGACGGGCAAGCGAAACTCCTTGCAGATCAACTCGGCGCAGAACGTACCAATAGCGCCAAGCTAAGCTCTGACCTGGCAAAATCATTGGAACTCAGCTTGCAACTGCAACTGGAAATTCAGGGCTTGAAAGCGCGCGCACTGCAAATGCAGAGCGAAGAAAAAAAGTACAGCCAAGGTCTGTTTGAAAAAAATAAAATTCTGCAAAGAGATTTAGAACTCACAAAAGCTCTAAAAGATGAAACGGCGATGGAGTTTGCCAAAGCCAAAAGTGCTTTTGCCCGCGAACAAGATTTATGGGAACAAGAGTACGATAAGCTTCAAAATGAAATCCAATGCCTGAAAAAAGATAAACACGAATTGGAACAAACGGGCGAAGAACTTCGTGCCACGATCGCAGAGCGCGATCAAACAATCACTTCCTTAAATGAAGAAATCGAAAAAATTTCTACGTCATTCAGCGAAGTAGAATCGTCTGCACAACAACAAAATGAAGTTCTCAAGAATCTCATGGAAGTTGCAGAGACCAAGATCGTTGAGATGAAAATGGCCTTGGATAAAAAAAGTCTCGAAGCCCAAGACTACTTCAGTCACCTTCAACAAGCTTTAAGCCAATTAGGCATTCTAAAGCAAGAAAACGGCGCTTTGAAAGAATACGTGACGAAGCTGAACTACTACCATCAGCAAGCGCAACACGCTCAGATGGCCGTCGCGCAAATGGCCCAAGTCGCAGTTCAACAAGTTGGCCCATCAAACACGACCTCTGCAGTGGTGGTTGCGACACAGTCTTAAGTCCAGCATTTAATAGCTTTCCTAAGAAGGACTCGGAGCCCCTCTCTGGGTCCTTCTTTTTTTGATCCATTTGGCAGCCCTTAATTGAAGGCCCGGTTTTGTTTATGTACAATAACAAAAGCACGGAGGCCTCATGCAAAAAATCACATCCTTAAAATGTCTCATCTTGATAATCGGAATAATTCAAGGCTCTCAGTCACTAGCTGCAAGCTTCACCTTATCAAAAGGCAATGGCTATACGATTGAACCTCTTTATGGTTATGAAACGGTTTTCCGTGACTATCCAACAGCCCATCTTCAAACCAGAGCGATGTACGGCGCGCGCGTCACCCTTGGTGCGGATATTCTTTCTGCGGAACTCGAATATATGAAAGCCTCTGACACCGAAAACTTTTCAACCGCGCCACAAACCATCAAAATAGATGACGAAAAATTGAAGCTGGGCATTCGCTCCACGTACCGCTTTAATGACTATATTTACAGTTCAGTTCGCCTTGGGGCGCAAGCGACTAAATCCACTCATGAGGAAATTTCTGGGGGGATCTCAGATAAAAAAGAAAAACCCATTGCTTACAACCCTTATGCCGGAGCCTCTCTAGGTGTACGTTTCGGAGTTCTCTCTATTAATTTAAGCTCCACGGTCATCTTCCGCGACAGCAGCGACATGTCGAAAAATGATTATCAGAATACAATTTCTGCAGGTATTGGATACTAGGACGACTTCCGAAAGACCTTTTCTCTGCCCCAGTTTTTCGATTGGGGCAACAGCTTGAACATCAAGCGATGAAATAACGCCGCTGGCACGACCCTCCGTAACATCGCAAATAAAAAAGCATCCAAGGTGACCTTCATTCGCAGTGGTGGATCGCGCATCTCTATCAACTTATAAACTTTGCGGGCGATTCGCTCCGGAGTTGCCCAAGATCTTTGCATCAACCCTTCAATAAAAGGCCCCATAGAATCATAAAACTCAGAGTGAGGACCTTGTACCGAGGCACTCATCCGCGCCTTATTTGGCAAAATCACATTTTGAAAAGATCGCGAATTGATAAATCCCGGCTGCACCAAGGTAACTCGAATGCCATAGGGTCGAGCTTCATACCACAAGGCTTCACTCGCCCCTTCCAAAGCATGCTTCGAGGCGCTATAGGAAGCCATGGTCGGCATCGAAAGCATTCCGCTCACTGACGACACGTTGATAATATGTCCACTTCGTTGTTCACGCATCAAGGGAAGCACCGATTTGATCATCATCATCGGTCCTAGATAGTTGGTTCGCAACTGAACCTCTTCTGCGTCCTCATCCATATGTTCGACAACAGAGCGAAAGCACACACCTGCATTATTCACTAAAACATCAATACGTCCCCAGCGATTGCACACTTCGTTAAGCAGCGTGTGAATTTGTGACGAGACCGTGACATCGAGCTCGCGCACCATCGTTCGCTCGCACGCTGGAAACAAATCCTGAATCACTCCCAGGGAGGGGCGACGAGCGGTAATAACCAAGCGATGCTGTGTCTCCTGGTAAAGACATTTCGCTACGGCCAAGCCAAGGCCGGAGCTGCAGCCTGTGACTACGACGACTTTCTGTTGCGACTTGAAAGACCTTGCCACGCTTCACCTCCACTTGGTCTTGGCGACAACCCCAAGCTGAACAGCTTTTCAAAAACTCGCTCAATCTTCGGCACACTTAGGGGCTTCGAAAGAACATGGATATCTTTGACAGAATCTCGATAGCTATGGCGAATTGCATTTTCATCTGCCGAGGAAACCATAATCAAAGGTGTATGCTCCTGGTTCTTGCCAATAAAATGAACTAAATCAAGCCCGGTAGCGGACCCCGCAAGAAACAGGTCCGTGACAATCAGACAATAGGTCGAATCATACTTGACGGAAGAGGCGATCAATCTTTCGGCTTCCTCGCAACTAATGGCCCAATCGAGATGGTACTCGATAAACTGGCGTCGCAAAATAAGCTCCCAGAATGGTCGTAAAGCTAAGTCATCTTCGACTATCAATACTCTGTTTGTCATGGCCCTGTCCTTGCGTGAAAAATGCTCTATGCAACTTCGATTTTACGGGTGGTTGACCACTTTTTAATTCTTTCCATGGATTCTTTGTGAATTTTTTCTAGCGCGACGAAAGCACTTTTAGCATCTGCCACAGATGAAAAATTCAGGTCTCCCGAGACTAAATCCAGATTCACCAGATAATTCGCTCCATCAAAATCAACGGCCAAATTTATAATGCTGTCCGAAGGAGCCGACGCTGTTATTCTTTCCACCACGCGCCCACAAGACAGTAAAAATTGTTTTTTGTCGGGAAGACTCATACTTTCAGTTCTGATTTCCACATTCTTCATGCTCATTCCTCCTTATAACAGTGCCTTTAACACTTCACGACAGACTGCCGTCGACAAAGGTTTTTGCAAATAAAATGGTAGGTTCGGTGACTCTCCATTCATCGAATGAATCAAAGAGTCGAAGTTTTTCAGACTCATGCTGCTGACAAAAATGAAGCGATCGGAAACCTCCCCATAACGACTCCAAAGATCCAGTCCAGTGTCTTCGCCCTCCAAGAAGACATCAGAGATCACCAGGTCATAAGGTTTTTCCGCATGAAACGAATGTCGCAGCAGCGCTTCTGCTCCGGCCTCGGTCGTCTCATAATCAATCTCTGCATTGGGATGGGTCGATTTGATAATACTGTCCCACAGAGGCCACTGACTCTGGTCGTCTTCAACGACTAGAAATCTCAATGTGATAGCTTGCTTGTGAATTGTGGCTAAGGGATTTAGCTCTGATTGCGTGCCCATCGCTAATGATGTATCCATGGATTACCTCCTGTTTCCTGTATTCATCATCGACATCACATTTAAGGTTCGTAATAAAATGATTTGATGATTTCGCAAAACCTTGCTTAAATCCCTGGTATTATGGCTAAAATTCTTTGCGTCGAAGATAGCGCTGAATTCTATATTTTTCTGACATCAGTTTTAAAAGACCACACCTTGGTTCAGGCCGAGTCTATTAATGATGCATTTAAATTAGTTCAGAATGGTCGAGACAGTTTCGACTTGGTTCTGCTGGATATCTCACTTCCAGACGGAAATGGGATGAAGATTTTACCTCAACTTAAAGAATCGTTCGCCTCTAAACCTGTCCCGTTCATTATTCTGAGTTCTGATGATGACATCCTCAGTAAAGTTGCTGCCTTCGGCATTGGGGCTGATGACTATATTTCCAAGCCACCGAATTCCAGTGAGTTACGCGCCCGTATCGATGCCCGCCTGCGAGCAGTAAATGCGTATCAACAAAATGTATCACAAATTCAATTTGGAAACTTGATGATCGATTCCAACAGAATGTGCGTCGAACACAAAACTGCTAAGGGATTGCTACAGATTGATCTGACGCCATTTGAATTTAAAATACTAAGAATTGTTTGCAGCCGTCCCGGCCAAGTTTACAGCCGAGAGCAGTTAATTGATCAGGTTTGGGGTGTGGGAAAATTTGTCACCGAGCGAACCGTTGACGCTCACGTAAGTCATTTGCGTAAGAAAATTGCCGACAGCTCTGTCAAAGTCGAAACAGTTCTTGGTGCCGGCTACAAAGCTTCACTTAAAGATAACTCTGACGGCGCGGAAAACTCTTAGATATTAAATTAAGAAGTGTCTTTACATCTGATCTATATGCCGCAATGTCTTCGACGTGATTGCTAAGATCCGAGCTCAATTTTAAATGCCCAGAAAGTCTTTTGGACTTTTGCCCAAACTCCTTGAAACCCAGCATTTCTGCAGAACCTGCAATCTTATGGGCGGCCTTCCAAATCAAGGTTTGATCTTCAATCTCAGCACCCTTTTCCAGCAGAAATAAAGACTCCTCTAAAGTGACACTGAAACGAGCCAAAATTCTCAGCACTGTGTTTGCTGCTGTATCCTCAAGAAGATGATGCAAAGCATAGGTGTCAAACCCCGGAAGCCCTTTCAAATGTTCGACTACTTGATTTAATTCAATATCTGTTTCCACGATGAGTCCTTTTAGAACAATTTATCTAAAACATTATATATTCGATTTAAGTTGGTTTGAAGAAATCTTCAAACCCAATTAACATCGACGTAAATTCACTTATTAATTATGGTGACATGAAAATGAGCCGACTGAAATTTAAAAAAATGTCAAAACTCACGCAAACCTTACTCAAAAAGGTCCGCCAGTTCTTACTGTGGATCCCCGTGCTTTCTCTTATCTTGGGAAGCATAATTTCAGTTAATATTTACCAACGCATGCATCAACGCGAGCTGATTGAGCAGCGCTCAGATTCCATCAAGCGTTCTAAAGAAATCATTCAGTCCCTGGATCTGCTTCTTTCTAACAGTATTCTGCGTATTCAATCCTACGAGGAATATATTGGATCTCGCACGAATGACTACAAACGCGACAGTGCTCTTTTAGGTCAATCTTTGCGATATACGATTTTCCAACGGTTCTCGATTTTCAAAATCGTCAACGGCAAAAAAAATGAATTCGTCAATTTACATGTTTTATCCAGATTCACACTGCCGAATTCCCCTCTTCCTGAAGCGAAGGGACGCTATGTGACTTCTGAGGAAGTTCTATCAGCCACCAAAGAACTCATCAAAAATAAGGAATACAGCCGGGCCATTCTACATGAATACCTGGGTATGCCTTTAATCACTTACGCCCTTAAATCTCGAGGGCAAAGTGACGTAATTTTCTTCTTTACGGCCCCTCTGGTAAGCATATTTGAAAAAATTGATCTCAAATCTACCGAATACATTGATATCGAGGACATTTCGTCAGGACGTACTTGGAAGGTTGCCTCCAAGGGGGTTGCCAAAACAATCTCCCTGAACCAGGACGGGACGGCACAAATCGACAGCAGTACTGTTTTACAAACTCTGAAATTAGGTGAACCACAAAAAACGGGGTTACGCGTTCACTTCCATTTCAGTCCTTCAGAAAATGCCGCTGGTATTCCACCGTCAATGGTCACTGGGCTTATGAGCCTTTTAATAGCCTTCATCGTTTCATATCTCTTCTGGGTCCTCGTTTCGCAGAATAAAAAAGTCAGCCGCATGATTATTGAAAAAACTCATGACCTCGAAAAGTCCCAGCAGGATCTGCAAGAAGCGTTGCTTACCAAAACTCGTTTCTTAGGCAGCATTAGTCACGAAATACGCACACCCTTAAATCTTATTATGGGGATGATCGACCTTTGTGAAGAAAAAGACGTCCAAGGAAAAATCAAAGACTATCTCAGCAGTATGCGTTCATCAGGGAATCACCTTCTGAGTATGATCGAAGACCTTTTGGATCTTGCTAAAGCTGAAACAAATGAACTTCAAGTACAACCGAAACGCATGAACCTGATTAACTTTCTTTCAGAGGTCGCCAGGATCTCGGGTCAAGATTGCGCTAAAAAGAATTTACGCCTTTATACTCATTTGGCCGGGGACCTTCCGGCGACAGTGAATTGTGATCCTAGTCGTCTTCGTCAAATTCTATTGAACCTTCTGCGCAACGCCTGCAAATACACCAATAGCGGGCACATCATCTTAAGAGCTTCTGTCTTGAATCAGCTAACACCTGAACTGATTACCCTGCGCTTCGAAGTGGAAGATACTGGGGTCGGAATTCAACAGGATAAGATCCAAAAGGTCTTTGAAGCCTTCTTCCAAGTCGAAAATTCTTACGCTTTAGCTGAGGGTGGCGTAGGGCTTGGGCTTGCCATCGTCAAAGAGCTGGTTAAAAAACTTAATGGTCGCATTACCGTTCAATCAGAACCAAACAAAGGATCCGTTTTTCAAGTCGATATTGATATGGAGGTCGTGGATGAATCTCTGTGGTCCGATTTGTATCGTTCCGGCAACGACATCGTCAGGGAATTGATCTTGGTTTCTTCAGATTCTCTTTTGGTCCAATCGGTGGCTCCTTTGAACCTGCATCCTTCAGTGATTTTCCGTCACTTTACAAACTATACTGATCTTTCTGTAAACCAAAAAAAATCTCAAGATCCCAATAAGTGGTTTTTACTTGATACCTTAAATCAACGTTTTTCCGCTGTAGAAATAGACCATCTTCATCATCTTGGTAATGTCATACTGCTCGGAAACCGCGAACAGATCTTAACGCAAAATCCGGGCTTAGACGCTCCCATTTTATCCACGTCTCCGTTGCTCTTTACAGATATCTTGGGCACAGCCGGATTTTCATCCCGCACCTACCGACGGGAAAACAAAGAAATTAGATCCGCTCCTGTTAAAAACGCTCCCGCAGGAATTCCAGATTCCTTAACGATGCTTGTGGCTGATGATGACATGGGAAACCAAGAGCTGTACCAGGCTTACTTCGAAGGGAAGTCGTGGCAAATTTCCTATACCTCTAACGGTGGCGAAGCTTATGACGACTATGTTCAGCGCCCTGCTGAAGTCGTTATTTTAGATGTGCGCATGCCTATTATGGATGGTTTTGAAGTCGCTAAAAAAATTCGCGAATACGAAGAAACACATCGTTTGCCTCGCCGACCTATTTTGTTGGTCACGGCCGATGCATTGGAAGAAACAATGGAAAAGGCCAAAGAAATTCCATCGGTGAAATTTCTAACGAAGCCCATTCGCAAATCTTTATTATTGGAATCTATTGCGGAAGCCCTGAGATAGCGGGCTTCGACTAGCGACTGCCTTTAGCCTTTGACTGCGTTTGAACAACTCCCGAGCCGACATCTGAGCCTTGGCAATAGCGGTATTTCTTCATAATAGAGCGAGTTTTTTGCGCACCACTGATGTCACCGCCGCGGGCTTTGTTCCAGTCATCGCTACGCAATGGCCCCCAATAAGTCCCCTTGCTCCCCTTGGACGTCGGAGTCATCAGATCGTCGCGGTTTTGCAGTTCATTCGACAAGAGATCTACTGCACAAGTGATATTGTGTTTCGGGTTATGAAGATCATCTGTTCGTTTCGCAGCCTTCGGACACTTATTGTACTCGAGCTGGAAAAGACCAATGGCCGTGCCATTTGGGGCGTTCTTGTTATCTGCTTTGGGGTTACAGCTGGATTCTGAAGAAGCCATCGACATCATCGCCCACACCCAAAAAAGTTCACGTTGTGCCGGCTTCATCTTTGGATAATTAGGGCACCACTTTCTGATATCGTCTGGAACATTTTCACCGAATGAATCCGGCTTATTTTTAATCATTTGCAATGCCCACGAACCCCAAGGTCCCATACGACCTTGATTATCCATGAACTGCGTGCAACCAGTTTGCATATTTGCATCAATATCGTGACCAACTTCTAAAGCCGTATCATGATCGATCATTGAATCATCATAGATATTTCCAGCTTTACTACGCTCATCCCACATGACGTCATCAATATTTCGAGCTTCATCTCTCAAATCCTGACCTTTTTTTCCCATTGCCGTCGTTTGGGTATTCGTCAAAGGACAGTACTTAAAAAATACCTGAAGCATCGCTCCCATTTGGGCGTTTTTAGCGACCTGTTGCTGTTCCAACGCCAACTGAGCAGCGGCTGCATCTTGCTGGCGCAAAACGTTGTTCACATAGTTTTCATAAATCAGCTGCTGTGTCGCCAATGAGGTCGCACTTGCCGTTTCTGCGTAGACGTTGCCGTCCACACTTCCCACAACAACCGTCACCAGAAGAAATAATTTTAGAAATGAACTTGAGGAATGTTTCATCCCTGAACTTATCGGGGACTGAAGGGGCTGGCTTAAACAAATAACGGAATATCTATGCTTAGTTAGGCAAACAACACCCTGCCCTTAAACCAATTGAGTCTAAGGACAGGTTCAAAGTCGAGTTACTGGACGTAATGCACGTACATTTTCAAATAGAAACCCTCAGGGAACTGCATCAATGTTGGGTGATCGGCCGCGTGGCCACCACGCAAAACACTGCGCATCTCTGAATAGTTGCGTAGGGACGCTTTACGAATGGCATCGCGGAATTCTTCTTCTTCAAGTAATCCCGAGCAAGAGCACGAAGCCACGAAACCATTCTTTTTTGCCAAACGGAACGCATGCGTATTCATTTTAATATACGCTGCCTTCCCCGTCGGAATGTCTTTCTTCGCCTTAATAAATGCCGGAGGATCTGCAATCACAATATCGTATTGCTGTGTTGGCAAGCTACCTAAGCCTTCCATAACATCCATTTCGTGAACCGTAACTTTTGCTCCTTCACGTTCCGCATTTTCTTTCGCAAAGGCCAAAGCTGACTTGGAAACATCGACTAAAGAGATTTCTACATCGAAACCTTCGGCTTTCAACGCGCGAGTAATCTGCGTCGACCAGTGGCCCACGTAACAGCACAAATCCAAAACTTTGATCGTTTTAGTCTTCTGTTGCTTTGCCCAACTTTTAAAAAGATTCACTGCCAAATAAATATTATGCGTCTGATCTAAGAAGAATCCGGTTTTCTGTCCTTCTTTAAGATCACAGCTCATTTTAATGACACCGTCGTCCCCTGCGGCATTCAAAAGAATTTCAACATGCGATAAATTAATATCAGAAAGGTCTTTGATCACTTTCGCTTCATTGATAGTCATGCCTTCAAGCTTGCGCACGCCAACGTCATTACGCAAAACGACAGCAGTGTCATCCCAGCCGAACTCCGAAACACCTTGATCCTTGGCTTTTTCAGCCAAGCCCTTAAAGAACCCTTCAATATCAACAATGGCTTGATCCATACCGGCCGTCACAAGTTGCGCCACAAAGACCTGAGCTTTACGCCCTTTTTGTTCAACCACGTAATAGTCTAACACTAAGCCCGGAATGTAATCAGACTCACCGAATGCCAGGCGGAAGCTTCCGCGGAAGCCCGCGGCCTTACGAACAAGCCATGAGGTCAAGATTTTTCCATGAAGAAAATCAAATCCCGTTGGTTCTTTATCTTGGCTGTTAAAAGTCAGCGCACGAAATGCAATTAATGAATGAGGATTGCCATAACCGCGAGCCAAGAACTGCCCCTTGGCGTCTTGAATTTCCACAGGCGCCCCTGGGACATGACCTTTAGGGCTTACTAGCAGTTCGTTCGAAAAAACCCAAGGATGGCCACTGCGAATGCGTTTATCAGCTCCTGTACGAAGTCTCCAAACCGTCATCATAACTATTCACCTTCAACTGAAAAAACAACGAGCTCTGTCGTTTCATTTTTCTTAAAATTATTATCCACCATCACGAGCAGGCTGCGACGACCATCGGGTAACAGAGGGCCCCATGAAAGACCTTCAAAGTTATCCACCATTTTTTGCCCACGCTCTTTGACCAAGTCCGTTTCAAAATCTATCAATTTCGTTTTGTCTGCGAACGTCACTTTTTGTCCGACAACTTTATCTATCGCCAAAGTGTTCGTTGCCTTCGACAAGTCCGCCAAATAAAGACTGACAGTCGAAGACCAGCCCTTCCCATTTATGCGTACGCCACGTTCCATCACCAACATCTTGGTTTCTGACAACGCTAATATCTCCGAAACCCCTCGGAAGATTTCTTTACCTTTTTGATTGTCGTTAAAAGCATCAACCTTATACACAAACTCAGCCACTGGAGTATAATACCCATGCTGAGCGCCCTTATCTTCGAATTTTAAAATACGAATAATATCGCCGTTAACTTCTTCACCAGAGACAATGTCTTGGGTCAGGCACGATTCGGTACTGGTAAATACGATTTTACCATCGGCAAAAGTGGTCAAACCTTCTAAGGACTGATTGTTCTGGACACCTTTAGATTGTTTCCCTAAAAGCTCCGGCAAATACTTTTCCGGCAGAACAAAATCAGATTTCCAGGCGCCTTCCGAATTAGTTCTAAAAATGCGTGGCATAGATCGCGGTTTGGCATCCGTATTCGCTTCAGAGGAAATCAACAAATCCCCATCCGCAAGCCTTGCCAATCCCTCTGGATCCAACATCGCCTTGCGCGCCCCTTCCAAGGGCAAGTTCGTCACAAACTTCACGGCTTTAGGGGTTAGACTGACAAGATTCTTTTCCAGTTTGAGATCAAATTCATAAAAGCGAGGTTCACCAACACGGCCTTTGTCGTCGGAAAGCGCCAACAAACGGCCTTCGTGCCAGACAATTCCTGAAATACCACCAATGATGGTATTATTAAACTTCGTTCCGGTGGTAATCGCTGTCTCACCATAGTAGTGCAAACGCAAAGCATGCGCAGAACTTGCAAAACTAAAAAGGACAAGAGCAACAACGAACACTTTCATCTTAACTTCTCCAACGAAGTTCCGTCTGTCTAACCGGATTCATGAAATCACGTTTTCCTTCTAAGGCCTCTTGGTATTCTGTCTTCAATGAATAATACCATTTTGCCTGTGTATCGGCGTCCTTAATCAGCATAAGACTTGGGTCGTATTTCAGTCCCTCTTGCTGTTTAGTAACAGCATCCATATCCTGCCCTAGGAAAACCTTCGCGAACTGATTGACCGCAGGTTTCAACAGAGTCAACCAAGGTATGTCCCAACATGCCAGCTGGGTCACACGCGTGTTCATTTCATCAACCGGAGTCAGCGCCGTGAATGCATAGAAACTGCGCGAGCCTACTTGCACATGCTCAACACGCACACATGGTAAAGTAAAAGTAATTTCCGTGGTCGGAACTCCACCCAAAATTTTATAGGCCTTAGAGTTCTTAGAAGGTTGATGGCGAATCATCTGGAAACCGAATTCCACCGGGCCGAAAAGTTTCTTCTTTTCCAGCATTGTTTTTTCAGAACGCCAGAACCAGCTCTTGTGAACATAAGGACCATGTGCGGGGTCCATCAAACCAATAACGGCGTGATCGACGTGACATGGGAAATTCACCACGTAAGTCAAATTTGGTTTTTTATCCGCACCAAAGGCCTTCATCACCGGAGGCTGCGGAGCTTTGCTGACATCAAAGTCTTTATCTCCCATGAACACCCAGATAAGACCTTGAGCTTCATGAACGGGATAACTACGTACTTTGATTTTATTTGGATTCAAATCTTGATCCGGGCACAAGGAAGGAATTTCTGTGCACGTTCCTGATCCGTTAAATTTCCAGCCATGGTAGGGGCATTCCAAGGTATCATTCACCACACGACCATAGCTTAAAGGAATTCCACGATGGGGGCAGATATCACGCATCGCTGCCACTTTACCCTGAGAATCACGGTAAAATACGACCGGCTCCCCTAACATTTTGCGTGATTGCACTTTGTTCACATCAAGTTCTGCACTCGGCAAACCCACATACCATACGTTTTTCAAAAAACCGGGAAACATCGAATACCTCAAAAATAAAAATTAGAAACTATGAGCGGGCTCTTTTTTCAGCCAGCAGACATGTATTTTGTAACAGCGTTGTGATTGTCATGGGGCCGACTCCACCTGGCACAGGGCTGGCAGCCTTCGCCCACCCTTGCAACTCTTCAAAGCGCACATCTCCGCAAAGCTTTCCGCCGTTGCCAGAGCCATGCATCCCCACATCGATAACCACAGCATCTTTTTTAAAATCGTCTTTACCCAAAAAGCGCGCTTTCCCGGCAGCCACAACCACCAAGTCTGCTTCTTTCGTATATCGAGAAAGATCTTTTGTTTTGGAATGACATAATGTCACTGTCGCATTGGCTTCCATCAACAAATGAGCCATAGGCTTACCGACGATATTACTGCGACCCACGACGACCGCTCGCATTCCTTCAACATTGATTTTGTAGTGTTTAAGGATCGTCATCACACCTTCTGGCGTGCAAGGACGGACAATCGGTTGACCCGCAAAGAAATAACCTAAAGAAGCATAGGTCAAGCCATCGGCATCTTTTTCTGGAGCAAGAGTTTTAAGAACTTCGTGAGAACTTAGATGCGCGGGCAATGGAAACTGAACTAAAATGCCATCTACAGAATCGTCTTGATTCAAAGCCACGATCAATTCATTCAACTCTGCCTGAGTGATTTCTTCTGGCAATGTATGAATTGTGGAAGTCATTCCGACCTTTTCACAGGCGAGCTTTTTATTCTTAACGTAAATGTGGCTCGCCTTATCGTTACCCACGATAATCACAGTCAAATGAGGTGCTCGGCCATGAAGCTCTTTAAAGGCATTAATACGTGGCTGTAACGATGCTCGCACCGTCGCTGACACTTCCCTGCCGTCCAAAATGAGCATCACGTACCTCCCCCAATATGAGGCTTCAATTTCCTGCATTTACCAAAGAAATTCAATAGTTTAGTGCCGTACTGTAAAAATAAAACCCTGGTTTAGCAGACATTTTATGCTTGCTTCGCTTCCCCGATTTAATGTACAAGTTCTTAAAAACACTAGGGGATTTAAAGATGGCAGAAAAAGTTAAGCTTTCCAAAGACGGTAGCTCCATTGATTTCGTACAATCTGAAAGCCTTCCAACGTCCCTTAAAAAATTCCGCCAAAGCCCTGAGATCGAAGGTTTCTACCGTTTCGTATTCGAAAACGATCTTCAGAAAGAATCTTACGACATCCTAGATCGCATCATTCAACAACGTAAGATGAAAAAAGCTGACGCGAAAAAGGAAGCCGCTGCCGCAGCTAAAGAAGAAAAAGCAGCTGCCACGAAAAAGGTCGAAGTTAAGGCCGCTAAAAAGAAATAGTTCGTTTCCAGAAGTCCGGTCCCCCGGACTTCTTTTTTATCAGGGCTCTTCTTAAGCCCGCACCGACCTTGCAAAGTCCTCCACCACCTGGAGGATCTCTTGAAAAAACCAAATTTCTTAAAAAACAAAAAAGGCCAAGGCCTGATTGAATATCTTATCATCGTCGCGATCGTGGCGGTCGGCAGTATCGCTGTTATTAAAGTTGTCGGCGGAAATATCGACGTCCAATTTGCCAATGTTGCGCAAGCCCTGGGCGGAACTGAGTCGCAAAAGAAAGAAGCCCACAAAGTCACTGATGGTCTTTACAAGAAACGCGACTTCAGCAATTTCTTCGAGGATTCCGTCAATTCCAAGAAAGACAGTAAATAACCATGACGTCCCTCCCCCACTCGGAAAAAGGGCAGGGCCTGGTTGAAACGCTTCTTACGCTTCCGATTGCGGCGGCGTTGCTTGCTACCATCATCGCGCTGTCTTACCGGGCCGCCTTGTTTTCCTATGCAGATTTTCAACTGCATGAGGCCCTGATTTGCACGGATGATTTCGCCCCTCGGGCCTGCGAGACAGACCTGCGGTCTCGGATTCGTAAAATGCTTTTCTTTCAAGAATCCTTGGAAGTAAGCATTTCTAAAACGCGCACCAAAGCCACGGGTGCCGTCAACATCCACAAAGTTCACGCAAGTAATTTGTACTATAAGGTTTGGCCCCCTTTAAGGATTGAAAAGGATTTAACCTTTCCTCTTAAAATACGATGAAAAAACAATCTCCTGTCTGTAACAACAAAGGCTATGCCCTGGCGCTGATGGCCGCTTTATTGCCGGCTTTAATGGGACTTTTGCTGTTGGGTTCTGCCGCCTTGATTACCATTAAAATCAACCAACAATACCTACACACCTGCCGCGCCGAGGGCCTTCGAGGTCAAAAATTAGTTGCACCCCAATTAAAGCTTCTCATCTCCCTTAATCCGATATCGGTGGCGTTGCGAGCCAAGAAACATTTTGCACTGGGGAAAATGACTGCGGCCCTAACCAGTCAAAACTACGTCGCCTTATTGAAGGCCACTGCTGATTTCAATACGGCCCTTGAAAACTTACGCAAGCTGGATGCCCAACAAAAACAACTGATACGGCAATCGAATTTAGTCCTGCGAAGCGCGCACCAAATGGCGCAAATAAAACTACGCAAGGATGGGTTTAACAATAGAAGCCTTGGAATTCTTGAAAGCACCTTTTCTGTGGAATCCCGTCGGCCACCTCAACTTGCCGTCCATCCGGATGATGCGGACGTAGCTCCGACCTACAGCCTAGAAGAGGATTTTGAAAACAGACAAGCTTTGGCGCAAAAGTGGCAATACACCCTGCGCGTTGTTCGTCCGCTCAGACGACTTCTGTCAGGAACTTTTCAATTTGAAAAGTCCTGCGCAATCACTCTCACGGAGGAAAATCAGGTATGGCAACCCAAGGTGAAAAAGGACAAGTCTTCCTAGAATTTATCCTGATTGGACTCTTCGTCGTATCGGTCATCTTTGTGGCCCAGCGTGAACTTTCAAAACTAAAAACCGTGAACCGGAAATACCAATTCAGCAAGGATCGTTATGATCGAAAAATGGCGCCAACTAAAAATCGACACTAAAATTCTGGTGGCAGGATTTATTATTCTGGGACTTCTTTGTTTTTTACTAAGCAGTCCGGCGAAGGATTCCGCCACTGAAGCCCCATCCGAACCGGCAGCTTCCGTCGACACATTTATACCGCGTGGTTACACCTTGGTACCTGTTGAGCTGGCAAACTCGGCCTCTTTAAGCTCCATGGTTGGAGATGTGGGTGGCGTCGTGGACTTATATTTGGCATCTACAGAGACACGCAAAGGGGGCTTGAAAATTGGCGCCCGATTGAAACTCTTAAGAGCGCCTCTGAACCCGGATCAGTACGCGGTTTTGGTGAATGAGCAGGAAGCCCCCAAGCTCCTAGGTTATTCTGGCCCTTTCACAGCAGTGATTCAAAACCCTGACTCGCGTGGTTCGCAGTTAGCCACCACGAAAAAAAGAACGATTCAAATCGATTATCAAAACTAGGATAGACCATGAAGACATTCATCACTTTTATTATGACCTTTATTTTAGGAAGCCATGCCTCATGGGCAGCGGTCCTCGTTCGCGCTTCTGGCGCGAGTCCCCTGGAATATTCTCAATTTCTGAGTTCTCATCCAGAATTGAAAACCTATTCTCGATTGTTAGTTGAAAAATCCCAAATCAATCAACGGCAAGAGGAAGAACTGTTTGCACTGGGCGAGCATATTCAAAAAAAACCCGATGAAACGTTGAATAAGCTTAAGCGCGCGCAGGCCGACCTGCCGCTGTCCTCAACAAGCCTTCAATATGTTTTTGATCTTTCCAAAAAAGGTTTAGAAAACACAAAGTCTTCATCTGCCAAAAAGGATTTTAAAAACCTGTACTGCAAGACTGGAACATTGATGACTCCACCGGTTCAAGATTGTGAGATCATGACGGTGGACTTTAAAGCAATACAACGTCAATGGCCCCAAACAGACATCGTGATGGTGGAATCAGTGCCTTTTAACTTAAACGATGCTGTGTTCCTGGAAATCTCTTCTGAAAATCAGTATCACTGGACTTTGCTTTCCGACGCGCAGAAACCAGTTCATTTTTATGGAACCTATCAGCACTTCATGCGTCAGCAATTAGCAACAGAGGACCTCACGCAAGGGACGTGCTCTGGTTACTCTGCAAACTTTGATGATTTTATGTTGAATTCAGAAGGCCTGATCTTTTTTAATAAAGGCTGTGCTAAAATGGCCAATGCACCCCAAGGCCCGCAGAATGTTTCAGAGTGGATTGAGAAAAACAAAGCCTGGGTTTATCCCTTAGGCGCACTCCTGATTGGCGGAGCCGCCTATGCTTTGAAAGATAAAACCTTAGTTATCGAAAAGCCTTAAGGGCTGACCATCAAAAATGACTTCCTTGATTTTATCGTCTTCAATCACCGTCCACGAATTTGTGTAATTCGCATCCGGGTGACCATGCACAACAGCTAAGTCGCCAGTGAACTTTTTAATATCCGCTTTCGGGCTTTGCTCGAGAGCTGCTTTATTGGCAAAAAACGACGTCGCTTCTATCGGACTGTCACACCCAAAAGAAATGGGAATTTGCGCCGCACGCAGAGCTTCCCACGGAAAAACGAATTTATAAAGACCTACTAATTTATCCTTCAACCACTTGCGATCGCTTAACCAGTGGCAAGGCTGCATGTGACAACGTATATGCAAGGGCTTCATCATCTGAATAGTTTCTGGGCGCAGAACTTGTGCATGCTCTAAATTCAAACGACCCACGTACCCTTGGGCGGAAACCTTGCGCGCCGTCTGGACGATGTGATGAGCAGCCTCATCACCGATCGTGTGAACTGAAACCTCTAAGCCGGCCGTCCAAGTCTTTTTTAAAATCTCTTCAACTTCCGCAAGATTCCACAAAACCTTACCAAACTTGTTCCCATGCCCCCCATAAGGCTGAGACAGCAATGCCGTCTCTGAACCTAAAGAGCCATCATAGAAAAACTTAACCCCTTTGGAGCGAAGCAATTTGGTTTCATGTTTACGGCAAGCCAACGCCTCTGCGATGACACGATCTAAATCGTTGAGTTCATGGAAAGTGAAATTTTCTTCCACGGCCAGAGTCAGTTCCCCGGCGGTCTCCATCTCTGTCAGCAAATTCCATAAAGACTCCGTTCCAGACATGTCACGGATATGGGTGAAGCCAGCGCGATTATACAACTTGCAACCGGCAAGGACCTGTTGCCACTGTTGCGCTTTTTCATAGGGGGGAATTCGTTCCCAAGATTGCAAATGATCTTTTTCTGAAAGGAGGCCTGAATCTGATTGCAGCCCCAGAGCCTGCAAAGCTTTTGTATTTACCCAAGCCGTGTGGCCATCGGCTCGGCAAAGGTATACCGGAAAATCTGGAAAGGCGGAATCCAGCAATGCTTTAGAGGGAAGAGCTTTATTGTCCCATTTGTTTTCATCCCAGCCAAATCCGACCAACCAGCCACCGCGAAATGCCGTTTTGCCCCCAAGCTGCAGGTCCTTTACAGACTCTGCACTTGGCAAGTTGAATAGATTTAAACCCGCAGCGAATTCGCCGGTTGCGAGAAAATGAGTATGACTGTCATAAAGACGTGGGATCTTTAAAAGCATAAGGCCCTCTGTTTTAGCAGAGGGCCTTCATCTTTTTAAGTTTTAATTTTAATTATCGACCCGTTCCAACCGGAGTTGTCGCTGTTCCATTGCCTGGAACTGGAATTCCGCCCGGAGTGGTGCCAATTGGCGTAGTACCCGTCGTGCCTGGAGCTGGCAACACGCCGCCACCCATGCCGACACCAGTCGTACCGTTACCGCTGATGTATCCTGTACCCGTTGAACCGTAGCCCATATTCAAGTACTGAAGTTTCATCTGAAGATTAGAGATCTCTTGGTAGATACTTGCCGCTGCTTGCTGTTTTTGCATTTGTTGCTGCATGTAAGTTTGTTGCTGTTGCATGTATGATTGATACTGCTGCATTTGCATTTGCATCATTTGTTGTTGCATTTGCATCATACCCATATCACCCGCGTAGCCACCCATCATGCCGCCGCCCATGCCACTAGCCATCGCTCCTGGATATGCCATGCCCATTCCAGCCATGCCACCCATCATCGAGCCCGGATACGCGCCCATTATGCCGCCGCCCATGCCACCCATCATTGCTCCTGGATAAGCCATACCCATTCCGGCCATGCCACCCATCATCGAACCTGGATATGCTCCCATGCCGCCGCCTGGATAAGCACCCATTATGCCGCCGCCCATGCCACCCATCATTGCTCCTGGATATGCCATGCCCATTCCAGCCATGCCACCCATCATCGAGCCCGGATATGCGCCCATACCGCCGCCTGGGTAAGCACCCATTATGCCGCCGCCCATGCCACCCATCATTGCTCCTGGATATGCCATGCCCATTCCGGCCATGCCACCCATCATTGCGCCCGGATAGGCCATGCCCATCCCGCCGCCCATATAAGAGCCAACGAAACCATTTGCAATACCATTTACGAAAGACATGCCGCCACCAGCGTACGGACCCATGCCCGCACCCCAAGGACCAGCAACGCCCCAAGGCCCCATACCGTTAGCATAAATACCTCCGCCCATCATAGCGTAAGGATTCATACCACCCATGGCATAAGGGTTCCCCCACATACCATTTCCGTTTGCGCCACCATAAGGACCATAAATTCCGTAAGGTCCACCATTGTTACCTGCACAACCAAAACCACCGGCACCCGTACCGCCGCCAATTGCCCCGTAAACTCCGGAACCACCACCGATAGCTTGCGCAGCACCTGTCGCCAAGAACGGAAATCCATAACCCCATGATGGATATGGATTTGATGGGTAACCAAGACTGGCATTGTTTTCTACAACCATCTTGTTTTGTTGATAACCTACATAAGTTGCAGCTAACCCCAACCCTACGTTCGCAATAACACTTGTCCAGTCCCTTTCAGGTTTTTGGTAAGTGTATCCGTTACCAGAAGCCGCACAGTCTTCACAAATGCCACCTTCAAGGTTGTCACGTTGTGCTTGGGCTCTTTGGTCGATGGCATCTTGACGAGCATCGTTCAAATCATCTTTTGCATATTCAGCGGCTTTATCCAAGTTTGCGACATCATCAAGAAGTTTCATCTTCTTTGCATAAGCCGAACGATAGTCATTCAAACCTTTTTTACAACCTTTGGCATTTGCACGACCGCCTTCAACGCGATATTTTTGGACGTCACAAACGCCACCATAGACGCCACCGGCTTTATTAGGATCACAAATCTGAGACCATTCACCTTGAGAGAATGGCGAAGTCGCCAGTCTGTCACCAGAACGACTTACCGGAGAGCCACCTTGATCGCCATCAGCTTCAACATCCCCACCTTGATAACCAGATCCTTTATAGTCAGAGCAAACGCGCGCATTTTCCATGTGTTCATAGATCGTGCTTGCGTAGTCTTCTGCCAAGGTGTCATCGATGTCGCGTCTAGCGTACTTTAAATCTCTTTCAACTTTTGAAAGATCGCGCTTTTTCTGAGCTTTTTGTTTCTGAATTTCGGCGATGGATTGTTTTATCTCGTTCACACGATCGTTATCGCTGGAAGCTCCTGAAGCACCACCATATCCGTAGGCACAAGCTTGCATACCACCTGCAACACCAACACCGTAAAGCGTTGCTTGAGCACTTACTGCAAGACTCATCACCGCTGTGATTGGAACTGCAATGCGCATCAAAAATTTCATACACGATCTCCTGACAAGGATATAAACACACTATTTCGTTACTCTAATCGTCAGAAGGAGCGACAGACTTGACTCAAAACAGAGCAGTTCTGCTCAGATGCGAACAAAACTAGACTGTTGTTCAGCAGGTCGTCTTCCATGACAACAAAAGGCCGTTGCAAAATCCTTTGCAACCACACTTTAAATCCTACACTATCTTCGTATGACGAAGCACACAATTCTTTGTGTAGATGATGAAATAGATAACGTTGAGGCCCTAGAACGGCTCTTTCGCAAGAAGTACACTGTACTAAAGGCTACGTCTGGAAAAGAAGCTCTCCAGGTACTCGACGAAAATCCAGGACCTCTCGCACTCATTATTACAGACCAGCGCATGCCGGAAATGACCGGCGTGGAGCTTTTAGAAAAAACTCTGGATTCTCATCCCGAAACAGTTCGCATTCTGCTGACTGGTTATACGGACCTTGAGTCCGTCATCATGGCTGTGAATAAAGGACAAATCTTTAGATATCTCACAAAACCGTGGGACCCTGTGGATTTATCCAATACGGTCGATCATGCGATTGAACGCTTCGCTCTGGGACAAGAGCTTGCGGTGAAAAATACCGAACTGGCCAAGGCCCTGGAAGATCTAAAAAGTCTGGATGTCGCAAAATCAAATTTCATGATTTTGATAAATCACGAATTAAAAACTCCTCTGACTTCTATCTTAAGTTTTTCTTCTTTGTTGGGAGAGTCCGCCCTACCGGATGAAGAAAAGCTGATGGTAAATAGAATTTCCCGCAGTGCTGAACGCCTGAAGAACTTAGTCGATGATGTGTTGCTGGTCGTTCGCGCGGAAACGGATCAACTAAAGATCGATTTACAAAATATTTCTTTCGCTCAGTTTGATGAGCTTCCAAAGGAAGTCACAAACTTGCTTAATCAAAAACAACTTAAAGTGGTAAGCCAGTTTGAAAATGCCATGGTGAAGGCCGACGTGCGTTTGATTAAACAAGTCATCCAACGTTTGATCCACAACGCCGCGAAATTCGGTCAAGAAGGCACAGAGATCCACGTCGAAACCATTAAAAGCGGCAACAACCTGCGCTTCTTAGTTTCCAACAAAGGCCCCCATATCGAGGCTCGGGTCGTCGACAAGATCATGAAGCCTTTTTATATTGATGAAGATGTCATGCACCATTCGACAGGCACAGGCTTGGGGTTGACTATTTGTCAGGCTATTTTGAAATCTCACCATTCCCAGTTGCAGTTTAAAAATACTGACCAGGGAGTTATGGTTTACTTTGAATTGCCCTTGGCGACTGTTTAGTCAACGTCGCCAAAGTATCAAGATATACTTTTAAGATTCCGTGATCTCAAAGAACTGCAAAGCTAAGCAGTATACAGACTCACGGTCGGCTCCGGATTCCAACTCAACCATCAAGGCGCGGCGGAAAGATTCCAAACGTTGTTTCACCAATGGAATTTGGCTTTTGTTAATACTCAACATCATGGATGAAATATCACGATTTTCTACCGGTTGTTTATCAATTGACGTCATCGCCTTAGCCAGGATTTGCTTATGGAAACTACGAATAGCTTCCGACGGGATATCTGCAGTGGTCGTCTGTTGACCGTGTTTGCAAACCCAATTGCCGTCTTTCTTTTCAATCAAGTTAAGACGCTCTAAGCGCTCAAAAGAAGATTCCACCAGTTCTGGTGTTATTCCCAATTTTTTCGCAAAAGCATTGGTGTCGTTGTGAACTTTAGAGGAGATCAAAATCTCCATGATCGCAGCATAATGCCAGTCAGAGATCAGTTTAAAAGTATCTTCACCAATATGAGTGAAAAACTCAGTTCTTTGTTGCACACGCTGTTGTGAAAGTTTTTTGATCACAGCACTGCGCGAGTGTTCAGACAAAACAAGGTTAACGAATAACTCACGATCGGAACTGGAAAACCCCAGACGTTCCGCAATTTTTACGGCGCGCTCTTCGGATAAACCTACTTTTCCGTTAATGACTTCAGACAAGCGAGATACAGGAACCCCTAAATCACGAGCGAACGCTCGCAATGAGTACGATGGATTACGACGCTTGCGGGTCTCAAGCTCAGAAATCAAAAAATTTCGATAATTTAACTCATTTTTCATCATCAACCGTGAATTTTTATATGACAGCATATCCCGAGTCATCGCACTGTTAAAAAAGGCCTGCGGATCTGTACCGCCATGTTCTTTCAAGTTCTGACGTCTATTTTCCCATATCCCGGAAACGTCCGTCCAGCGCCAATATCCCTGCAATAAAACAGCTCTTTGTATGTTACCTATTTTTGCATTGAGTCGAAGTCATGCGAACTTTCACAATACTTTCTATTCTCACATTCTCTTTAAACTGCTTCTCTGCCACAGGCGATCTCGTGCTATCACTAGGCCAATCTAAAGACCTTCCTCTGAAGAGTTCTTCAGTATGGATCGAGGATCGCAAGATTCTTAAGGCCGAGCCCTTAGGAGCTAAGCTCATATTGAAGGGCCTCAAAGAAGGATTCACGACGGTTCGCATTGGAGACAACCTGTATCATATTCAAGTCGTCCACCCAGGAAAAAGAGATATCCTTACGGATCTGCATCTCAATCTTAAAGACATTGTCGGGCTTAACGCGGAAATTTCAGAGGGAGATCTGTTGGTCACGGGTCGTCTTTATCGTATGACGGATTGGTTGCGCTTGGCGAAACTTGCGCGAACTCAGGCTGTTACTTATCAAATGCGTGCTGAGCTTTCACAAACTTTACAAAATGAAAGTGCTCGCTTTTTCAGTGAGCTTTTAGCCAAAGCGCACTTACCACCGCAGACATTGATTTTTTCTCCCGCTCCGGAAATTCGCATCACGGGTTCCGATCTGGTATTAAAAAAATATGCAACTCTTTTACATCCTTTTGGAATCACGATTCTTAAAGATGAAAGCAGCCTCGACATTTCTCCGACGGTAAAAGTACAAATCACGGTCGCTGAAATTCGCAGAGACAAGGGCCTCACCTATGGCCTTAAGCTGCCAGAAGCCTATTCAGCGACCATACTGAATTCTGGAGAAACTGTGTGGGAAGATTTGAAGCTCACCGTCGAAGCTTTCGAAAAAAATGGTATAGGAAAAATCTTAGCCAGTCCCAATATCATGTGTCGAAGTGGCAAGGAGGCAGAGTTCCTTGCCGGTGGGGAGTTCCCGATCAAAATTATGAACTATAAGGTTCAAGACATTGTGTGGAAACGCTATGGCATTTTATTGCGTGTAAAACCCAAAGCGGATTCAGCAGGACGCATAAGCCTGTCAATTGAGACAGAAGTTTCAACCATTGATAAGGCTACAGGAGTGGATGGCATTCCCGGTATTTTGACAAATCGAGTTTCCAGCCATTTTGATTTAACTCGGCCTCAGACTATCGCACTTTCTGGGCTGCTCAAGAATGAAGATTCAGAGAACTCTCAAGGCTTGCCCATGTTGTCGCGTCTACCGATTATTGGCGCTCTTTTTTCCAGCAAGGAATTTCGTGATAACCGTACTGAGCTGGTCATTTTTGTTCGTCCTGAAATCCTGAAAGAAGGCGATCAGAACTTAAAGCCTCAACACCTAGGCGAGCTGTCGGAGCCACGATGATTTCAACTGCAAAAACAGTTTTTGATTCCATCCAAGAAAAAATCTCAAGACTTCCCTTGAATGAGTTCATGCTTTCCAGTGACGAAGAAAATCAAATGCGCTCGCAAAAGATCGAACAGCTCATCTTAACGGAAACGGCTTCGTTGGAAGAGACACAACGCCGTCGAATCCAAGATGAATTCAACTCTTGGGGGCCCCTGGCCGCCCCGCTTGAAGATGAATCCATCACAGAAATATTAGTGAACGGCCCTGATAGCATTTGGATCGAACGTAAGGGGCAACTGGAAAAACACCCGGATTTCTTTTTCTCTGATTTAAGTTTTCGCAACTGTCTGGAAAGAATTTCCTTGGCGGCAAAGTCTCATATTACTGTTGAGCATCCCTGTGCAGACGGTCAATTTGGGAACTTTCGTTTAAGTCTTATCGGCGCAGATCTGACGCGCTCGACCCCGCACTTATCTTTACGACGCCACCCCAAAAACCCTTGGACCTTTGAAAAACTTCAGAGTCATCAGTGGTGTTCGGCCTCGGCAACTGAATTTTTTCAACAAATGATCGAACAAAAAAAGAATTTTTTAGTTATCGGCGCTACGGGCTCTGGTAAAACATCCGTCCTGAATTCATTTTTAAATATTTTGCCCGAAAACGAGCGTGTAGTGGTGATCGAAGACACCGCTGAAATCGCGTTACCAAACTCTGCTAGCATGAAACTTTTAACTCGTGAAGATCCCCAGGGGATTTTGCCTACCGTTGATCAAGCCCAACTGGTCAAACGTTCCTTGCGCTTAAGACCGGATCGAATTGTCATGGGAGAAGTACGTGGTGCGGAAGCGAAGGACTTCTTGATGGCGCTGGCCACGGGACATTCAGGAAGCTTTGGAACCTTGCACGCTCAGGATGCGGCCCAGGCTTTGATTAGATTAGAGATGCTTATTCAAATGGGCGCTCCTCAATGGAGTTTGAGCGCCATTCGACGATTGATACAGCTCTCCCTCGACTACGTTATCGTCACTGGGAGAGAGTCCTCTGGAAAACGAATTTTTAAAGGGGCGTATCGACTTTGTTCCCTGGAAGATCATGGCTTCCTTTTGGAGCCGATGAACTTGGAGTGAACTCTTGAGAGGATGACATGTTTTCAAAGGCCTCTTCGGAATGAGTCAAGTCATTATCCCGAGCCACGGATTTGGGATTGCTGAAGAATTTTTTGTTCAGCTCTTCAACCACCTGTTTCTTAGTCATCTCTGGCTTTTTGTAGGTAATTGGAGATTCCGGTTCAGGCAATTGACCTGATTGGCGCATCTCTTCCATTTGTTTGCTCAGCATGATTCTGTCACCCAAAGAGTTCTTACCCTCAGGACGACCGAATGCAGGAGCTCCAGGACGAGCTGGTTGGGCCGCAGCCGTTTCCATCAACTTCATTCGCGGACTTGCCGGAATAATACCGCTGATTTTATCCATACCACACCTCCGTGTGTATTTACGAAAAGCCTTCCTTGGCTTTCCATAGGAGTTGTATCGGATTAATACGTCTTAACTTGAGACCGTTGCAGGAAATCTGGAACTAGGTCCAGCTGTAAAACTGCCAAGGACTTGCGGGATGCCCTAAAAGACGTTCGCAAATCATTTTTATGTGCGGATCTTCACTGCCGGACCAAAAAGTGCGACCGATCAAAAAGCTTTGCGAGAACTCGAGCCAAGTTTTGAATTTTCCTTCCGCAAGCGGAGCCATTTTTAAAATTTCGCCCCAGGCTTCGCTATCGTCAATGTAACCGGAAACAAAACTAAGTCGTACTAAGTGGACAAAACGCGCCACATCCCAGCCGAGGATGCCACAATCTGAAATGTACTTATTCGTTCTTTGTATCCAAGCGGCAAGCTTTTGATACGCCTCATCGTCCATCTGCAGATTTTGTTCCTCACTGAAATCAAAACTGAAAACTTGTTTAAACTTTTCAAGTTCGCTAGCTCTTAGCGGACCCTCAGGAGGAACAAAAGACTTCAACACACTGAACTTGGCCCGATGGCCCTGTTGTCGGATATTCTCAAGCGTTACCAAGGCTTGTTCTCGGGACTTAACTCCCCAGTACTCTTCTAAAATTCCGATGCAATCAGCTTTGATTTCATGGCCCCAGTTTAAGTCCAAACGGAAAAAGTATTCTGCAACTTCATCCAGAACTTGTTCCTTGGCGTCCCCCGTCAACTCTGCGCCTTCTACCAAGTCAGAACCAATGATCTCAAATAAATCGTCAAGGACGTGATTTTCTTCAACAAAGACGGCACCCATGCACATCATTTTTTGTTCTAAATTTGTTTCAGGTAAAATGCGCTGCATGGAAACTCCCTGTGTGAAAACATCGTTCCTATTCAATTACGTTTCTTTGCCTTTTTCAATGTGTTAAATTTATCGCTATGTTGAAGAGAATTCTCATGGCAGCAATTGCCATCTTTTTTATTCTGGTGGGATCTCTAATCGTAATGATTGGCTATGCCATTTATAATCCGCATTCTATCTTCACTGCCTTTGATAAAGTCACCACGCACTTTACTCGTGGTGAACCTTACAGTGAAAATGGCGAGTTTTTCTTGCAAGGTATTCAAACCCTTCACATCAAAACCGGTCGTATGAAACTTGAAGTGGCCCCCTATTCTGGTAACACTTTAAAGATTTCCTTAGAGGGCAAGATCCCGCGGTTTGAACATGGTCCTTTCATCGTAGAGCGAGCTGCGGAAAGCCAAGTCGCAATCGAACTGCATGAGCCCATCGCCAGCCAGTGGGTTCATATGAACGTGAATGGTCAGGAGTTTGCGGAGGAATCTAATTCTTCACTGGTGGCAAAAATTTATTTACCCAAAAACTTTAAAGGCACGGCAACTCTTGCGACCGATTCCGGTCCGGTTGAAATGACTTTACCTAAAGATCTGTTTTATGAATTTGATTTGCAGTCTACGTCGGGAAAGATTGAAAATAAGGCCATCGTGGATAGCACTTTGCCCGTTCCTGCAGAAGTGGCCAAGATTCATATCTTGACCACCACTGGAAATATCTTAATTAAGAATTAACTTTCTTAGCATCATCCAACGCCTTCTCTGCCAGAGGGCTTAAGCGAACGCCGACTTCTGCCAACTGATCGCGGCTGACTTCGCTTGGACAATCTGCCATCAAGTCTGAAGCTTTTGCCGTTTTCGGGAATGCAATTACTTCACGGATGGCATCTGTTTCACATAGCAACATCACAAGACGGTCCAAGCCCCAAGCGATACCACCGTGTGGAGGTGTTCCGTATTTCAATGCTTCTAAGAAGAATCCAAATTTGTGTTCAGTTTCTTCTTGGCTCATACCTAGAAGACGGAACATCGCCTGTTGGATTTCGTTACGATAGATACGAATAGATCCACCACCCATTTCGTAACCGTTACAAACCAGGTCATACGCTTTCGCTAAGATCTTGCCGTAAGCTTGCTCATTCGTGCCCAAAAGATCACCGAAGAACTCATCCTTAGGAGACGTGAATGGATGGTGACGAGCGACCCAGCGTTTTTCATCTGGAGAGTACTCAAGAAGTGGGAAATCCACGACCCACAAGAACTTATAGTTTTTATTGTCGATCAGGTTCAATTCTTTGCCCAAGTGCAAACGCAAAGTTGAAAGCGAAGCACAAGCTGTATCGAAATCATCGGCAACGATCAAGGCACAGTCACCCGTGTTGGCACCCGTTGCTTTAAAGATTTCTGCCAATTTGTCTGGGCTAAAGAATTTAGAAACTGGAGAAGACAACGAACCATCTGCTTCAGATTTAATCCAAACCAAGCCTTTAGCGCCCGCGCGTTTCGCCAGGTCCGTCAATTTATCAAACTGACCACGAGAGTAGGCGCCACCATTAGGCACGGCGATACCACGTACGATACCATTGCGACCTAACACGTCGTCGAAAACTTTAAAGCCAGAACCTGTAACGATGGCTTTAAGGTCTTTGATCTCCATACCAAAGCGCGTGTCCGGCTTATCGATACCATAACGATCCATCGCTTCTTGGTAAGTCATACGAGGGATTTCGCCCACGTCGATACCTTTGATCTCTTTCCAGATCATACGAAGCATTTTTTCATTCATCGCCATGATGTCTTCTTGGTCGATGAAAGACATTTCCATATCGATTTGCGAAAATTCCGGCTGACGGTCCGCACGCAAGTCTTCGTCACGGAAGCAACGAGCGATTTGGAAGTAACGGTCATAACCAGAGATCATCAACAGCTGTTTCAAAGTTTGTGGCGATTGAGGAAGAGCATAGAACGTCCCTTGGTTCACACGTGAAGGAACCAAGTAGTCACGAGCACCTTCCGGTGTCGATTTATAAAGAATCGGAGTTTCAACTTCTAAGAAGCCATTATCAGAAAGGAAGCGACGAACCACCTGAGCCACTTTATGACGAGTGATCAAATGACTTTGTAAACGCTCAGTGCGCAGATCCAAATAACGATATTTCAAACGTAGCATTTCGTTGACGTTTTCATCGCCGGCTTGGAACGGAGGCACCGCTGATTCATTCAAAACTTCACAACGAAGGGCTTCAATTTCAATTTCACCGGTTTTGATTTTCGTATTTTTCATCCCATCTGGACGAGCACGAACCACACCTTCAACAGCCACTACAAACTCACCACGCAAGTTTTTCGAAGCCGCCGTCTCAGCTTTATTCGGATCCAAAACGACTTGGACGATGCCTTCACGATCACGCAAATCGATGAACACCAAGTTACCGTGGTCACGTCGCACATCGACCCAACCCATCACAACAACTTTCTGCCCAACATTCGCAGCACTCAATTTACCGCAGTAATCAGTTCTCTTAAGATCTTTCACAAATTTCATTGAAGACACCTTGCTAAGGAATAAAGCCCGGGCAAGCCCCAAGCTGTTCAAAATACTCTCATTTTCACAAACTCCAGTCAAAACCCAACGCACCCAAACCAATAAAATCCAGGCCCCAAAACAACTCCCCAATCTTATTGAACCCACCAAAAAATGGAACGATTGCTCAAAAAATCCTAACCCCAAGTCTCCCGGAGCACCGATTCCTCAAAAAAATGAAGGCCTTTAATGACCAAGAGGATGACGCATGTCTTCGAGGAGGAAAAGGAAGTGTTAAGCCCCCACGGAGCGAGTGCAAGTTCCGCAGCCGAGCCCAAAGCCTAGTAAACAGGAGTGACAAAATCGAGGCGAGGACTGTCCGAAGCAATCGCTCCGTGGGGGCTTAACACTTCCTTTTCCGACCCCCGAAGTACATACTAAGAACGATTTAGCCCCGAAAGGACCAAGAAATGCCAAAATTCACGATCGATCACAATTCCAGCCACTCTGCCCCCGAAGCTTACAAAAAAATAAAAGAATTTTTGGCCAATGACCTTGATATTCGAAAATTCGATCCCAAACTTCAGTGCGACTTTAATGATGGAGCAATGAGTTGCAAAATGAATGGCGCTCAATTTAAAGCAGATATGGCCGTTGCCGCTGCGGGCAATGGCAGCAAGGTCTCCGTAATAGTTGATCTGCCATTGATGCTCACTCCGTTCAAGGGTAAGGTCCAAGAGACTTTACAAAAAAAACTCGCTAAGTATTTAAGCTAGGAAACTATGGCAAAAACAAAGGCGAAATCTTCTAATTCGACCAAGTCTTCGAAAGAGATAAAAGCGGCACCTAAAAGTTCCGCGAAGAAATCACCTGCGCCTAAAAAAAGTAAAATTGAACCCAAAGCAGTTGTCGCTGAGATCGTTGAAAACGAAACCGGCGATGAAAATCCTCATGCAGAAGCTGAAAAAGCTTACACTCTTCCGCAAGACGAAGATTTCACAAACGACGAAATCACCGACAGCCCAAAAGCCATCGCGGTAGTAGAGCCTTCCAAAGCTCTTACGTCTTCAGACCCTTTAGTGACCTATTTAAATGAAATTCGCCGCTATCGAGTTCTTAGCAAAGAAGAAGAAACAGCCCTCGCGAAAAAATATTTTGAAACGAAGGATCCTGAGGCCGCTCAAGATCTCGTTAAAGCAAATCTGCGTTTCGTTGTAAAAGTCGCGGCAGAGTATTCAAAATTCGGCGCCAAGATGATTGATTTGATTCAAGAAGGCAACGTCGGCCTGATGCATGCGGTTCGCGAATTCAACCCCTATAAAGGGGCTCGCCTCATCACCTATGCGGTTTGGTGGATTCGCGGTTATATTCAAGAATATCTTATGCGCCAATATTCTATGGTGCGTATTGGAACGACTCAGAATCAGCGCAAGTTGTTTTACCAACTGCAAAAAGAAAAAGAGGCGTTGGATGCTATGGGGGTTCACCCCACCACGGCCTTGATCAGTAGCCGCTTGGGAATTCCAGAAGACGAAGTGCGCGACATGGCCATGCGCATGTCTGGACGCGATGTCAGCTTGGACCGCCCTGTTGATGACGACTCTGGAACAAGCCTGGGTGACCTTCAAAAAAGCCACACCTCCGATGAGTCCTTGGATGATACTCTTGCACACCAAGAGCAGCTCGAAATTCTTAAAAAGAAAATCGAAGAAATTCGTCCAGAGCTTTCTGAAAGAGAAAAAATCATTCTCGATGAGCGAATCTTAAATGATGATCCGTTAACCCTCCAAGAAATTGGCGAAAAGCACGGCATAACCCGAGAAGCTGTTCGACAAATGGAAGCTCGCCTGTTGAAAAAGATCAAATCGAAAATGGAAGAGCAGCCTTAAAAGACTGCTCTTTTTCATTTAACCTCGGTGGCTTCATCAGACTCTTTAATTTCACCGTTCAGCTTGTCCGTGGGTCTGCAATCACTGCTGTGCTTATCTAAAAAACTCAGCTCTTTTCCTCCCGGTTGCTGTTGTTCGGGACAAAGCAAAATGCCGGGGCCTTTACTTTGGGGCATTGGAGGTTGTCCACTGATCTCCCCTTGGATATCAATCATCGTTTTATTTTCTGATCGCACCTGAGGAGCGGCAACAGAAAAATGCCAACCCCCAAGCAGAACAACAAGGAACACCGTTAGCTTTTTCATAAATCCTCCTCTCTCGTCCGTATTTTAACACTATTCTTCTGGGAGTTAATGAGTCACAGGACAGAAGGAGGTCTAGCACCTTCAGGATTCTTGCATCATCGATGCTAGATCACAAATAATATGAGTATGTCGATAAAATTCAAATTCCTCCTGATTACGTCGGTTCTATTAATTGGTTCCTCTGCCACGATCTTTTTAATAAACCGTGAATCATTTTTAGATGATAAAAGATCTTATCTTTATGCTTCTGCCCTAGAGCGCGTAGATAGCGCAGCAGAAAATTTCCAAAGATCTTTCGATGTGAATTTCGATCGAATCAGTTCCGCATTACAGTTATTTGATCCGGCGACCCAACAGTTTCCTCCGCAAATAAAAAAAATCGCAGAAAATCAAACATGGGGTGATATCGGATTATATACTGCTGAGCCCGGCTTTCCCTTAAGACTCGTGGACGCTATTGGGCAACCTTCGAACCTGCCAGAGAGCCAGGCGGCCCGCCTATCAAATATCGCGGAAGGGCAAACACAGATTGATGTGGACCTTGCGACCCCGGATCGTATTCGCATATTCTTCCGCCAGGGAAACTATAGAATATTCGGAAACTTAAAAATGGCCTTTTTCAAAGCCCTCCGTGATCAAGGTGAAATGGGTCTTTTGAAAGTGAGCAACTCAGAATTTTACTTTCCTCCCCATCTGAAAGAGTTACAGCCTCTGGCGCCTCAGCTGATGACCTTAATGACCGGAGACAACAACGGCGTGAAGGATATTACCTACAACTCTCGTCCCTATTTGGTTTCTTACCGCACGCTTCCGATCATCAATACGGTGATCTTTGAAATTCACGATAAGAAAAAAATCTTCTCTGTCCTCGACAGCACCATGAACAGAACGCTATTCGCCAGTGCGATCATTTTACTGGCGGGTCTTTTAGCTATCTATTTTTCCGTCGACAACTTGACTGGAAATCTTTCGAAGCTGGCGGGGGCTATGCAATCTTTCGCAACCAGTGGTACGGCTAAAAAACTTCAAATTAACAGCCAAGACGAAGTCGGCAAAATGTCCGGGGTCTTCAACTCAATGCAGGAGAAAATCGAAAACCTGCTCAAACAGACCCAAGAAAAAGCCCGAATGGCCAGTGAGCTTGAAACTGCGAAAGAGGTTCAGTCCGCCCTGCTTCCGAAGGCAAAGGTCGATAATGAACGGTACACTGTTAAAGGTTACTATCAGCCCGCTTCCGAGTGTGGTGGAGATCTGTGGTTCCATAACTGTAAAGACGACAAGGTATTTGTCTTTATTGGAGATGCTACCGGGCATGGTGTTCCTGCCGCTCTTATTACCGCCGCAGCCAGGTCCATTCTTTCGATGTGTGTGGACGAAAACATTTGGAGTCCTTCTAAAGTGCTCTCCATGATTAACAAAGTTCTCTGTGACATCGCTGGCGGAGAAAAAATGATGACCGCCTTTGCGGCCGTGATTGATCTGAGCGCAAAAAAACTGACTTACTCCAACGCCAGTCATGATGTTCCTTTTATCGTGCCCCTGTCTGAAGAAGGACGAAAATTTAAAAAAAATGACCTGATGTTTTTGGGAGAAGCAAACAACAAACGTCTAGGTCATGAAAAGGGCACTTCCTACCAAGAAGAGTCACTGCCTTTCAATCCGGGACAAACCTTCTTTGCCTACACGGACGGACTTATAGATGCCAAGAACTCTGGCGATGAAATCTTTGGGGAACGAATTGTTTTGAAGCTTGCGGCAGATTCAGCCACGAGAGGATCGCAACGCAGCCTGTACGACCAAATCGCTCGAAAGGCCTCAGAGTTTACTGAGGGAGTCGAGCAACCTGACGACATTACGTTTGTAAGTTTTCACTGGAGATTAGATTAGATTCTTCAAGATTAATGAGCCAGAAAGATTGCCCTATTGAGCAATCTTTCTCACCTTCATATTTCCTTCAACCAGGTCTGATAACCGAATAGAACGACGATCTAATTCCGCTTCAATCTGCTGGCAGATCGTACGGCGAACCTGCGCGGTTAATTTGCGGGGCGGGATAACAACCATGTCCGCCAAATCTCTTTCGACAATCATCGCCTTTTTCTCTGGCAAACTAGAAAGAGCATACGTAAAGAAGACTGCTGGAGTTCTAAAGAATGCCGCATAAAGGGCTTCTACCTCAAGACCACCCAAAACTTCACCCACTATATCCAGAGGAGTAATTTTTAAATCATCAAAGGTCAAAATAGATCTGCGTACGCGCTCTAGTTCCTCTGGATTTTCATTGGCAAACAAGGCCAACATGTCCATTTCCTCTTCCGGTGTCATGCCACGGATAACTCGAGCCAATACCGTCGCGCCTTGAATTTTTGGTTCGGGCTTTACACGCATTTCCATCATTCGTTGATTGAATGACTGGATGACCATCTTCACGACGTCATGAGGAAGCTTTTCGATGCGTGAAAGTTCGCTCATAACACGCACCTTTTTTTCACCTTCCATTGTAGCAAGGATACCGGCAGTCACTTCAGCTGGTGCATGCAAACAAAAGATTGCAATATTGCGCGCGCTTTCTTTGTCTAAGATTTGCTGGCGCTCATCTTCACGCATTTTTAAGACAAAGCTAAACGGATTTTGTTCATCTTCAGTCATTTCATGTTCAATGTAAGCCGCAAGTATAGCGCGATAAGTTTCTCGCACACCGGTTTCAATCTGTGCGGTCGTCGGATCACCCTGACGGTCTTTAACCGTACGACCCATCTTTGCCCACGCCATCGCTGGAATTTCCGTAAATGCCTGTTTAGCAATATCCCAGCCCAAGAAATCCATCATATAAGTGGCATTTTCGGCGGACTTTTCCAGACAATACTCTGCCATCGCACGAGATGCCATCTGAGGATACCTAGCTGCAATTTGCACCACATGTTGACGAACGGAGTCCAAATCTAAATCCCAAATTGGCGGTTTCTCCGGTTCAGGAATCACTGGAGAAGCGGCCGCTGCAACGGTCGGCACAGGTTCTTCTTCTTTTACTTCAGGTTTCGGTTCCTGATGACGATAATCGTGATTTTCTTTAAACTCTTTCTTAGGATCCTGAGCTCGTGCACGTCTCCACACAGCGAACATCAATCCCGCAAGAGCAAGCAACGACAAGATCACTACTAAAGTCCAAGTCTTCCACGTAAGCTCGGGCAGCTTTTTGGGAGCTTCTTCCAGCTTTGGGTCTGATGGCAATTCAATCCGACGAACGACCACAGCATCTCCAGCATTTGCGTCTAAATGTAATTTAGACGTCAGAAGGTCTCTAATGACCTTCTCTACCTCTGGAGAAACATTCCGCGACAGAACGACACTAATATCTGTTTTTGCCTTCATTTCATGAAGCTTATTGGCCGCCTGAGGGGCCACAGGAACGTCGCCCATCATCGGCATACCTGGAAGATATTGAACTTCTGCTTCATCATGAAATTCTTTAAGCTTTTTCTCGTCACGGTCCAATTCTACCGAAACAACCAAAGTATAATCCGTTGGACGCAAAATAGTGTTCAGAACAGCCCGGGCCCGAATTTCATAAAGGCTTTCCAAGGATCCCATTTCTTCAATATATTGTGCCTTGACGGACAGTGTGGAAAAAACAAGTCCTAAAACTATTAAGGTTTTTTTCATCGCACTACTCCAGAACTTAATATAGCCTGCGCCATATCTTTAATTTGAGGATATTGAGACTCTTTACTAATTCGAATTACTTCCGCACGAAACTCTTCCACAGAAGACAATTCACGAACGCCGACCAAAAATGCCTCTTCGTTAGACTCTCCTGATTTTTTAGCCAATCCACCTAGATACTTTTTAAGATCCCCTTTAACCATGCCTCGGTTAATGACCAGTTGCTTAAATATCAAAGGCCTAAATTTTTCGTTATAAGAATCATAGGATTTATAGATTTCATTCCAAAAATCAGAAGCGACTCGAAGATCACGCATCTGACTGATTAACAAAACGGCTTCATAGGGACCTGTTTTAGAACGAATTTTCTCGTGAACAATTTTGCGTGCCTTTTCGGGAAAAGGGTTCAATCGAACTAATGTCTCCGCGACGATGTCCTTTTGGTTTCCGGGCTGCGCTGATTTTTCAAAATTTAACAAGTGATTCGTTGCCTTAGTGGACAATGAATCAAATTTTAATAAAACTTTTGATGCATAACTCAAAATCTGAGCTTCTTCACCTAGAACCGGTTTCTCGCGCTTCGCAGTCATGAAGTCCGCAATTTGCTCCTGCAACTGATTCAAATGTTCTTTTTCTTCTGGTTTCCATTCAGGCTTTGCCACATCCAAAACATAGATGCTGGCTTGAAAGAAATTTCGATTTTCACTTAGAGATTTGCTCAACCCAAAGAATCCTGACAGGGCGGCAAAGTTTTTTTCTTTCCAGGCTTTCCCAGTTGGTGAAGTCAGATGAGTACTCACTGTTAACCCATGAGCCTTTTTAAGGTCCGCCAACACATCGGCACCTTCAGATATTTTTGCTGAGTGACTCGTTTTTTTATAAAACAAATAACTACCGCTAACTATCGCCGTTAAAAATACAACTCCTGATATTATGACAATCTTCTTATTCATGTATTACTCGAATCCCACGAAACGGACCCCCGCAAAGAGGGTGATAAAAGTATACTGCACGCCATCTTCCGCCGTCCCTGCAGCGGTAAGGCTGGAACCCATTGCAACCTGTCCTATCAAAAGCATATTGGACATCATCGGAATCTCAACCCCGCCTCGAAGGTTAAGATCAACAAGCGAAGCATTAAAGTCTTTGACTGCCAAATTAGATAACCCCAGATTGGCCGCCACAAATGGTGTAGGCCGCCATACCTTTGCTTGAGTTCGGCTGTCTAAAATGGTGCGAAGACCATTGGTACCGAAAAGGTAATACCGCGCTCCCAGAGCAATCCGTGTAAACGGCATCTGCATTCCTTCGGCCTCCGTCATCTCCATAAAAGACAGAGTAAAAGCGGTGTTGATAGAAGGACTATTGACACTGTAGTTCACTTCTAGAGTCGTAGGTGACTCTATCGTTTTTGAAGATGAGTCCCTAGCAAAGGCATACTTTAATGACGTCATACCTAAGCTCACATCCCAATCGGATGTCAAATAAGCCCAAGCAGGCGACGACATTAAAAGCGCTATCACTAAAACCCAAGCCTTCATTAACGAACAACCTTTTTATCTGGGTTACGTTTGTCGATCTCAATCGTTGATGCCGGATATCTCATCTCGGCTCCCGATTGTGGAAGCGGAGCCATTCCCAGACGTTTGTAAACGTCAGATAGATACTGGTAAGCCACTTTGTTGTAAGGATCGATCTTCAAACATCTCTCCCAAGCTACCTTCGCTCCCTGGAAGTCTTTCTGCAAATATTTTACAGAGCCCTTTAAGAGCCAGGCATTGTTGGAGTACTCATCCATTGTAATTGCCTTATCAATTTGCTCCAGAGCCTGCGGATAGTTTCCTTTCATGATGGCTTGCTGACCTTGAAAGATAAGCCCCACCACTTTTTCACTACGATCCCGATCTGTTTGCGGCATTCCCCCAGATAAACGTGGAGAGAACAAAGCATCCTTGTAAAAGGACGAAGTATTCTCTAGTAATGCCACCCGCAATTTTAGCTCAGAAAGTTCCGCCAAAAGATCATCCATTTTTTTGTCTTCAGGCTTCTTTTTATCCTCGGGTTTTTGTTGAGGATCTTGCTTTTTCTGATCATCGTTTTTCGCTAACTCTTCGGCCTTTTTTTCTTCATCAGACAAAGGGTCGAGGCGCGCCTGTACCGCAATACTTTCCCCTTCATTAACCTTCACCATGACTTCTTTTGTACGATAGTTTTGTTTTTCAAAAATTAGAAAGAAAACATCGCCCAGCTTAGACTCTTCTTGTACGTTCAGAGGAGCAATACCCAAAAGCTTTTTTTCGTTACTCTGCATATCTTTGATGTAGACTTTTGATCCAGTCGGATAAGACTTGATTGAGTACTTCCCGGCACAAGCTGAGATAAATACTGGAGAAAGAGCAAGGCACAACATTTTCAGTTGTCGTGTCAGAAACATTTCCATTATCCTCCATGATATATGGGCGTCGCATTCTGCTTCCCCATATTCATTTTCCCAAGTATGAGAGGAAAAAAGCATTGCTTATGAGACATATCCTATCCTTAGTCCTGTTATTAATGTTCTGTGATGTTTCGCGTGCCAACCTTCAGGCACCAGTCTTAAGAACTAAGCTTTCTATGTACAACACGACGGTGACCGCAGGCGAGCTGGTCCAGGAGCAAGCTCTTGGCTCTCTGATGACGTTTCAGCCCTCACTTCTTTGGGACATTCCCTCGATGAGCGCACGCGTAGGGGTGCACTATATTATCGATATTAATAGCAAATATGGGGCTACTCCTATCTCAGGCATAGGTTTAAGTGGATATTACTATCTCAAAGGTTTGTCTTCGGTTTATGAAGTTACTCCGGATGAGGTCTTAACTCAAAAGTCGCGTCCAGGCTTGTTTACCTTCGCAAGCTTCACTCCGGTTAATTTTAATCTAAATAAAATGGATCAAGCCGATCCGAATCAGTCATTTTCTTTTAGTGCTCTGGTATATGAATTTATTCTAGGTCTAGGATATGAATATCCTTTAAAACCGAATGCTCTTCTGGCTTTTGAACTTTCCCAGAGAGAAGGCTCCTCATCTTCCGGAGACAAAAATGTTCGGTACTCCGGCATGGGCTTCTCTCTGGTATTTACGACTTCTTACTATTGAGCTTTCTCTTCGTACTGCTTGGCTTTCGTTTCAAGAGCTTCAATTTTCTTTTCTAAGTTCTGTAATTGTTGCTCTTTACGTTTTTGCTCAGCCTGTTCACGGTACTTTCTTTGAGCTTCCTCAAAACGAGCTTTCGCGAGCTTCATCTTATCTTGCAGTTCCGCCTCTTTTTGTTGGCGTTCCACTTCTTCTTTATTGAGTTGTTTTTTAAACTGTTGCTGTTGCAGACGGTATGCCGCCTCCGGATCCATCATCTTTACTGCAATCATCACACGACGATTTACAGCTTTGTTGGTCGGTAGATCCTCGCCCTTGGCGTCTTTCTCTGGAGCAATTGGCTGAGAAGATCCATATCCCACTGCTGACAGCATTTTCGATTCAAGACCACTTTCCTCAAGATACCGAACCACAGAGCTTGCGCGCAATGATGACAACTCCCAATTTGATTTGATCAAGCTATTTTGCATACGATCGCCGTCCGTGTGTCCTTCAACTGAAATCTTTTCCACACCGGGAACAGATCTTAAAGCTGCAACGACCTTGCGCATGCCGGATTTAGCTTCTTCTCGCAATTCAGTCGCGCCAGAGGCAAATAGAACTTCTCCATCAAATTTTAAAAGAATCGTGTCGTCAGATCCCTTGGAAACTTCGACGCCTTTTAAATCACCAGATCCCAACAGAGTTGTTTTTAGCTTCTGTTCAGCCAAAACAATTGTGCTAGTCTCTTTAATTGTACCACCGAAATATTGAGCGACTTCTTTCCGAACCAAATCGAATTTTGTGTTATCAAATCTTGATAGAGAATACATCAAAACGAAAAACCCAAAAAGTAAGGTCATCATGTCCGCATAACTGACGAGCCAATTGGATTCGTCATGAGAATGAGATCCGTGATCGTCATGCTCCTCGTGATGCTTGCTGCGTTTACTTGGTGCCCCCATTTAGGCCGCCTTTTTTGTCGCTGGCATTTCGTTGTTACGTTGACCTGGTGGCAAGAAAGATTTTAGATATTCACGAATAAAAATGGGATGTTTTTTCTCATGAACTAGAAGAACACCTTCCTTAATAATCTCTCGCAAGGTCATATCTGCCTGAGATACGCTGATCAACTTTTCGCTGATTGGAATCAAAATAAGATTGGCCAACAACAAACCGTAGAATGTCGCAACGAGAGCCGTCGCCATGGCCGGACCGATACGATCTTGGGCCCCTGGTTCACCCAATGTCTGAAGCAACGAAATCATCCCCAAAGTTGCCCCCAAAAGACCGAATGCCGGGGGAAAACGGGATAGCGTCTGCCACACTTTTATTTCCTCGCCATCACGCTTTCTTTTACCACGAACGGCGTTAGACAGTACCTCATCTAGTTCTTCATAATTAAAACCATAATCAACTAAGAGCTGAATACCATCTTTTAAAAATGGATGATCCGACGGTTTCAAAGCACTTTGAACTGCTTTAGGATCTTTCCTATAGGCCTCAGAAAGTTCGACAATCTTTTCAATTGTATCCAAATAGTTAATCGCTCTTTCACGACCTAGATATTTTCGAGCAATGATTTTCAGCGCTGTTCCTAGACTTTTGAAATTGAAGCTCATCAAGGCAACGGTAAGCGTTCCGCCCACCACCAGCATCAATCCATGTACGTCCGCAAACACCTTTGGATTTTTTGCGCTGTCGAGAATTGCAAAGCCGGCAATCCCTGCCGCCGCTAATAGTCCTAATAAACCTGCAAAATTCATAGTTCCTCCGAAAATTCACAGTTGAAATAATCCACTGGTTTCTTCGAAACATTTTCATGAGTTCTAAACTGTACTTAAGCTTAGATTTTCGAACTTTAGCTGGTTGCAATTTTGTGGAAAAGGTTCTCACGTTTATACTAAAGAGAACTAAGGGTGAAAATTATGATCACGGCTATTACATTTGTTTTTATACTTATATGTGTCGTGGAAGGCGTACTTATCACACGCGAATTCCTCGGAACACGAAGGAACGTTACCGCTAAATCTCTTTTGGCTGAACTCCAAAATGAAAATCGCGCCCTATCCGAAAAGCTAGGTGCTACAGAGAAAAAGCTAGACGAAGCTCATAAGGAACTACAAGGCATTCATCTTTTATGGAATAAAGCCCTTCTATCTGAGCAAGGCCTCCGACAGGACCTTGAGATAGCGAAAACTCAGCTAACATATCTCGCCCAAACTGTCTTAAAAATTAAATCAGAAACAAAGACTTACTGGTCGGAAGAAGTAACGACAGTTGCTGCTCCTCCAAAGAAATCAGAAAATCTTCGTGCCTTTAAAAACTCTAGCGAGCTTATTGCTCGGGACTTTCTCTAGTTTTTCTGCCCTTTTACTTCGGACTTCTTACACTTTTCCGTAAATCTGTCGGGCACGACGTCTAGTTGGCGAAGATCCACCGTTCCATCCTTATCCTTAAAGACTTTAAAGTCATCCATGCACGTTCCTGGAGTTTGTAAGGCATAAAGAATTCCAGACAAAGACTTTTGCAGTGCTGAGTTCACTTTGGAAATCTGCTCAAATGCTGGCGTTGCGGTACAAACGGTTTCTCGATTTTTGCGATAGCCTTCTAGCTCATTTTTTACAACTCGAGTCTCTCTGCGATACTTATCTAAAGCGATAGAAGAATCATACTTGACCAAGTCTGTAGCGGTAGCAGCCTTGTCGAGGTCATCCGATATTTTAATAACGTTCTTTTCTATTTCTATAAAGAGATCACTCTTGTATTTGCTAATTTCTGACAAAGAAGCCGTTTTGCGGTACGCTTTTAGGTTTGCAAAGCGGTCCGACTTTGCATCAATTTCAAATACCCGTTCGTAACCAGCCTTGCTCTTGACGGTGATATAGCCAAGGACAGCGGCTTGGTCGATGAACAGACCGACGTCGTCAGCCTTCATCAAAATAAGATCACCATCCTTTGCGACCCATTGACAGATCAGGTTTGAACCCGTATTTCGAATAAGGCAGTAGAGCTCATTTGATTCAATCTGGGATGCCAAAACAGCAGTCCCCATTCCGAAACTCACTACAATGCCCACTAGAAAGTATTTAAACATAGGACTCTCCTCTCTGGTCGCCTAGTATGTCTGGCTCCATGTCCACGTATATTTCATTACCAACGCAAAGGTCGACGAGTGCATGGACCAATGATCCGTATAACTGCCAATAGAACCATGAACTTGAGCTTCGCGATAAATGTAGCCGATGCCCAGGTAATAGGAATTTAAGTTTTTGATATTTTGAAAATCGACACCGACTTCACCTCGAATTTTATTATCCGAGTCTACGCCAAGTGATGAGCTTTGACCTTGATGGAGACCATACAAATATTCAAAGTTTGATATAATTTTTTTAAACGGCGCGATCACGTGATCATAACTAATATTAAGTCCTAGGACCATATCGTTGATTGAAGATATCCCCAACTCTGCAGATGAAAGAAACTCAAGTGAGGGATAAGCATCCCATCCAGCGACAAAGCCATAGCAGGCTTTATTCATAGCGTGATTTCCGACGCTACAATAAGTAAAACGGCTAACGACTGTTTCTACGTTTGCTGTCGATGAGTTGACTTGATAACTTCCAACATTTTGGCCCTGGACCGCAAAAGAAGAATGACTGTATTCCAACTCAGCATAAAAAATCGGACTGGCCAAATAGCGCCCGCTTAAGACAACGCTATCATAAGACGTCACTGAAAAGTTCATCGGCAGATCATAGTATTCTTGCTTAAAACCCGTCTTCATCGGTGCAATCGCTACACCAATCTGATAACGCGGATAATTTAGATAACCAGTATAAGGTTGTGGGTTCCTCAAAGCCTGAACCGGATCGACCTTCGATTGATCTTTACTATTGCTGACTTTCAATTTCAATTTTGTCTTTTCGTCTGAAAAAGAAGGGTCGCCAAAAGCATTGAATTTATACTCTGGACGTTCCGGAGAATTTTCGGCCCAACACGGAAGCGACGTGCTAATTGAAATCGCAAAAAGACTGCCTATCAGCAAAGAACTTTGGCGCATCTACGGAACCACCCACATGCAATACCAGGTCGCAGAAGCCCCTGCCGCTGAAAGTGTTATCGTCACATTCCCTGCTGATGACACAAACGATGACCACACAACTGACGCGCCCTGTGTGGCACTCGGTGAGCACGAGATTGCGGCCCCGACGGGTGCGCTGGTACAAGCTTTTGCATTTGCGCCTAAGACAGCTGTAAATGCAGAAATAGTACATGCTCCTACGGAGCTCACGGCAACACCGGAGCTTCCAATTTTTACTTTACCAGTGGAACCACCTTGAATGATAGTCGCAGCAGCAGCTCCTGTGTTACCCACCGTAACCGCGCCGGCACCTGTCGATCCTCCGACAGCTATATTTTGCACGCCTGTGCTGGCCCCAATTGAAATTGCGCCTGTTGAACTCCCCCCACCAATAGTGGTAGTGCTCGCCCCAGAAGTATTTACTGTTGTGGTTCCCAATACTGACATCGCTCCGAGTGTACTTGCCCCAGTGACGCCAAATGTGCCTCCCACTGTGGCATTAGTCGTCACAATTACAGCAGTCCCGGCTGCATTGAATGTCGTGCTATTGGATATAGTCGTCGGAAGCACAGAGCTTGAAAGAGTCCCAGAGGAAATACTGGAGGCATTCAAACTCGTCAAATTGGCTCCGTTGACTGCTGGCAATGTGGCCGGAAACGTCGTCGTCGGCAGTGTCCCTACAATGTTAGCAGCCGCAATGTTGGTCACTGTCGACCCATCCCAAGCCGGTAAGACGCCGGAGGGTGCAAAGGAAGCACTTGTGATCGCTCCAGCAACGACCGCATTAGCTTTATCAGATAAAAGAGACAAGGCGACCGGGGTTGCCTGTATATCAAAACTCACTGGTAATCCGTCCACTGTAGATTGGATATTTACGACCAGACTTCCCGAAGCAGCTCCAACCAAAGTTGCAGAATCAATACCTCCCGAATAAGGAGGAGATGAGCTTCCCGACAAACTTTGAGAAAAGAACCCCCCACTGACACTGACTGAAAATGATTTTGTCCAAAAGTACGTATTCCCGGAACGAATAGAAAATGTCATTGCGTAGCTGCCATCAGTTACTGCTGCGCCGGATATTTTACGGAGATACCCTTGAACGAAAAGAGTGTTCATGTTGGGCGCTGCAGATACGAAGCCCCCGTATCCCAAAATAAAAATACCGAACAGAAATTTCAAACGCTTGAAAATATTCATTTCACACCATCACTAAGGATTTAACCACTGTGCACCTACCGCCATAGGACCTATCAGCATTTGAACTTTTTGATTATCAGCACCCGACGAATTCAGATCGACCGCTTTTCCACTTAAACTATCTAAATTACCAATCAGCGACGGAGAGGAATTGACCGGTCCTCCACTAAAGCCCGAAGCTCCCCCCGAGGAAACGGAGGCCGCTAAAATCGTTGTCAGCGAAAAATAGCTTACGGACATAACCCCGGCTCCCGAAACATTCCCAACTAGGTCCTTCACCGTAAATGCCAAACTGCGGGTTTGGCCCTCAGTCAGGTCCATCTCAAATGAAAAGCCATTTGCCGATGGATAAGAGATCACTCCACCGCTAGGATACTGCAAGGAAACAACTCCTTCGCCACCAGTCCACCCTCCACTAACTCGAACATGACTATCACTGCACGTCCAAATGCCTGTGGACAAGCGGCACCCTGAGACTGCATTCAAATAGGGAGCTGAAGGAGCATGGGTATCAATGATAATGACCTTCGATGTGGTCAAGCCCGCCAAGGCCGCGCCGTCAGCACGAAGCCCTTGAAGCTCTATCGCGTATTCATTCCCTAAATGTGGTGTAGAGGAGGGGAAAAATTTAGACCAGCTAAAAGTTCCACCGGCCCCACACGACGCTTCGACACTATCGATGGTTCCATTAATAATGACGGAGATTCTACCAACTCCCCGAGAGCACCGACCTTCAATCGTCACCGTTGCAGAGTTCAAATAAATTTTCCCTAGGGAATCTACAGTCCATTCATTTTTACTTTTCCCAAGAATTTTTTCGACGGCCATTGATGGTGCCGCCGGAGACCCTGGTGATGCCGTGCCAATAGAAATATCACTTCCACCCTCAAGACAAGACGTCAAAATTAAGCAAAAGAAAAGAATGAGCCAATTCATCGTGGCAGCATTTCTTTCACACATCTTATGGGTATGAAAATAGGAACCCCCGTTGAAGAAGAAACCTTAATGTATTCTCCAATACGACGTCCAAAAACAAATTTTGCTTTCTGGAATTTACCAATTACGTTGGCCGTTTCATCTGGCGCCATCAAACCAGTACAATTTTGCACAAAAGTCCATCGACCCGCTGGGCGAAGTTCATTTATCGTTGCTGGATTCGGCCTTGCTGGTGCTGTGACTTCGTCTTCTAGGGCTTTCAAAGACATTTCGTCGCGTTTCAATTCCTTTTTACTTTTCTCAATATCAGCACGAAGTGCATCGCTATCGTCAGTTTTTTTATTGAACTTCGCTAATAGATCTTGATATCGCTTTTGCACTCTTTTTCTGTTGTTCTGAATCTCTGCGAGTTCGGCCTTTAAAAACTCCTGATCCTTTTGCAAAGATTCTTGCGCAATTTTCAAATCTTCAATTTGTCGGCGCTTCGCTCGAATATCGCGTTCGGTATCTTCTTTGTTCAGCTCGTACTCTTGCTTAAATCTCACGGCGGCGGCTTTGGCTTCTTCATAGCGCTGGCTTTCTTCAAATTCATCTTTTTGGGCCTGAATCAAAGCTCCCTCAGGATAAATGCTATTTACCGAGGTCTGAGCAGAACGAGCTGTGGCTGCATTCAAAATAACAAATATCCCAAAGACTAATCTCCTTAGACACGGATTTGCGAAAATTCGTAACCATATCAGTCGAGATTTCAAAAGCGCCCTCAGTCAATGTTTGAGACAAAGCAGGAGCCCTTAAGCTCCCGGTAGCTAATGTTAAATATCTGTCAAAATGCGAGGGATTTATATCTGAATTACTTCAGCATGGAAATTTCTAGACTGAAAGACAGCTTCTTACTGAGAGTCACACTCTAACATCGTATAGTTCGTCTGCCCATTTTTCGGAGCAACTAACAAATGTCTATTGCCTGGTAAAACAACCCAGAAGCCTTTTTTCGCGAAGCTCAAATTTGACGTTTCGTCATCGACCTCAAAACTTTGCTTATTCCCGTCTGCCGATACTTTAGATAAAATATATTTATCAAAAAACAAATGCTGCTTACGATATTCAGCGACCCAATAGTTAGCACTTTGTTTTTTCTCTAAGGAATAGTCAAATCGGAAGGATACTGGTTTTGCTGCCGACACGGGCTTTGTCGGACGATTGTTTTTCAAATCATCCAGCGAAATCAAATTCCAAGACTCGCTACGATCTAGCCATCCACTAGAACGAAAGCCAATAACTGTGGAATTTCCTAATATGAAGTCAGAAAAAGGCTCGGATCGAACTGGTAGCTGTAACGGTGACAATTTAATTTGATCCTTTGCCACTTCATACAAACTTAAAGCAGCTGAGTCCCCGGAAGAAAAGCCTAATAGCCCCTCCTGCACCCGAACTCTGGCTTTGCGATTTTGATTTAGATGTCCGCAATCGCCAACATTTAACATGTTACCCGGCTCCACCGTCATCATTAGATCAGCAGACTTAGAAGCACCCTTAGGAATGTAATCCAATAGACCTTTCAGCTTGTAAAAGCCAATCTGTCCAAGCCCGTTCCAAAAAACCATGTAGTCATCATTCAGACGCTGCAGCGAAAGGTCGTCTCCCCAAGTACCCGTACATAGTCCCCAGGAGTTCCTGGCGAATATTTTATCGTTCAATACTTGTAACGGGATTCTTTTACCAGTGTCTTCTTTAAGAATTGACCAATCATCAAACGAGGCTTCCATTTCATAAGAATGCTTTTCAGCGGATCGTAAAGAATTTTCCTGACGATTCAAAAGTTCTCCATAAGGAGTCATGTCTGCTGAAAATCCAACTTTGCCCACGATAAAACTATTTTTATTAAAATCCACTCCAGCAGCGATGTACTGTCCCTGAGCATTCTTGTACAGATGAGTTATCATTGGAACTCTATCTTGTCCCAGCTTTAATTCACCCCTATTTTTGACTCGACATTGCAGTACCTTTTCTGACTCTGGAGGAACATTTTCAAAAATCGTCACAAGGATCAATATCAAACTTAGGAATACAGCCAGTAAGATGGGACCTTTAATATAAAGAGGAAGCTTTTTTATCTGATTCATTTTGTTTGATTCTTTTTACAGTTAAGTTTAACAACTTCTTTATTGGAACCCATGATAACGTCTTTGAATATACACCCTTCGTCAACTTTGATCTCATAGACACCCTTTCCTAAAATCAGGGGAAAGTTTGTCACATGATTTCCTATAGTTTGGCCGCGGCTATTCTGAACGTAAATGCCCTTTACGACGGGATCCTCCACAAATGCAACCCCGGCTTCTTCAATATTATATTCATACTGGCCTTCTGGCACCACAAGATAGTCGTTGATTGTTTTCTCATAGAAAGGATCTCGATAAAATCTGAGACTCCATCTGCCCGGTGGCAGCGCCGTTGCTTGATCCGAAGTAAATCGCTTAACAACTTTCTTATTCTTATTCAAAAGTTCAATTTTCATCAGGCCATCAATGAAGTGAGCAGTGAAGGTGCCGCTGCCTTTCACGCGCAAAGTGATCTTCTTTTTTGGAGGTATGATGAACTCTTTGAAGCGATATTTAGGTTTTAAATTTACAACGGCAAAGTAAGTTCCGGGTGGGACTTCAATTCCGTAAGAAGCCTGAAATTTTCTATAAATTTCATTAGGGCTCTCTTTGCGGAATAAAAAAACTGTAGCCTTGGGATCCGGACTATCGACAAAAAGATTTTTATTCGGGTTGAGTTCTTTATCCATATCGCTAAAAAGATCATCCAACTGCTGTTCATCGTCGGCCTGGTGAACATCCCCTATACACTTTAACTTTTCCAAAGTGTCTTGTTGATCCTTAAGTCCAAAAGCTATCACAAAGAACTTCAAGTCCACATTTTTCTTTTTTACTTCGTTCACAAATTTGCACGGATCTTTTCCGCAGGTTTCCTCGCCATCAGTAAATACGACGACTCTTTTAGGTCCATCATAGTTTTCGAGATCTTTGTAAGCATCTTTTAGACCATCAAACAAGGGCGTCATTCCTACGGGATCCATCGTTTTCACTGTGCCTTCGATAAGACCCAATTTTGAATTGCCTGGTTGAATAGCCAAAAAATTGTCTTTACAATCTTTTTTCCGACGGGAACCAATGACGCGCATACCGCTGGAGCTCTTTTCCGTCCATTGCGAAACAAGATAGCGCGACAAGATTTTCTTCATGACATAAATCTTGGTTTTTTTTTGACTCAGAATTTGCCCCATAGAGCCAGAACTATCGATAATATATTCTACCAAGGGAGTTGGCGTATCCGCCATGTTCTCTACATCAGCGGTCCCCTCTGTTGATTCTTTTACTTTAGTGGGATCAAAATCCATTTTATCTAGCAGATCCTTAGCCTGCACTTGGACAGAGCCCGCAGCAGGTTTCATATCCGGATCAACCTGTCCCCAAACAGTCATCGTCCACACAAAAAAGATACTGAAATACAGAAATATCTGTTTCATAATCACCGCGGTTTCATCAATTTACTAATAAAATCGTCTAGACGTAATCCTAACATAATGCGAATCGCGCTTTGGCTTTCGCTATAGCTTTGTCCTTGGGGAATATTATAGACACCGTCGGCAGCATTCTTAACTTCACCACTAAATGAAACTTGGGATTGAGACATGGTGTAACTAACGTCTAAAGAATATCTCTTAAACCAGGGAATAGCTTTAACATAAAAAAGCATCGTTGCGCCGGCTTTTAGTTCATACATGCTGCCAGAAGAACTCGCTCCCCGTTGGACAAGACTGTCGCTCACGGAGTAGGTCGGAAAATAAGAAACATCCACATAAATTCGATTGAAGCTCCAGCCAAAGGCATTGCTGGTCTGATAGATATTATCTCCGAAGAGATAGTGAAAATTTACTCCCAAACCTAACCCTGAAGCGTTCGAAGACACCACGTATTCATCATCATTCGTAGTTTTAAACTCTGAATTGAGCGAAATCAGTTTCAGGGTCGGTCGCAATTCCTTCCAAATGGGAAGCAATCGATAGTGAAGGGCTATACGCGTTTCTTTGGCGGTGGTTGCCTGCTCTTGGCGATTGTATGACTTTAAAGGGATATTCCCACCGGACGTTTGGTATTCAATCCCATAGCGCCACAGAAAGTCCACGTACCACAAGAAATGTGTCTCGACGTATTTAAAATCAAAAACTTTATATTTATTGGCATTATTTGGAGACTGACTTTCAAAATGGCCGTTATAAGGACCCATCTCGAAAATCATATATCCCGGTTCATAGGGATCCGGTGTTTCTTCGGGAACTTTATACTCATTTTCTGGCACCGGGGCTTCTGACGGCAAGGGCTTCAGCCGCGACAAGCTTACTACGAGATCTTTTGCCTTAGGCATCTTGGTGATAGAGGGACCGTCCAGAATCGCAAGCAATTCATTATTCTGGACACTCTCTACACTTCCGCGAGCGATAACTTCGACATCTTCTCCAATGACACGCAAAACGACAATAAGCTCCCCCGCTCGCACCCGATTTGTTCGGGGCAGAATCAAAACATCGTCATTCATTCGACGAATAGGGACAGCATTTTTTTTGATGAAATCTATGTTAATCCAAGAACTAGCAAAAGCACTTTCGCCGGCAAGGAACATCCATGTTGCCATCATTAATTGTAAGAGAATCCTTCTCATCTATTTCGCTTTGTATACCTTTCCTTTGGATCTACTCACCAGCAATATTTGTCCCGAAGGATATGAAGCTATACTGGTGATTGGATTCTGAACTGCACTTACGTAAACTGTATTCGTCGTTAGATCCACAGTAAACACTTGATTTGCACCCTCCATAGTTCCGATCAATAATCGATCCTGAGAGCGAATTACTAGACGTTTCCCTGCGCCAGGAACGTCAAAAGGAGATCCATTCAATTGGTTGACTCCAATAAACTCCATGCTTCCCACAGTCGGCGTCGTTGAACCACTGTCCGGAAAAGTCACAACCCCGCCCGTTCCACTGAGCAGAGCATAAACACGGTTATTCGTGGAATCGTAAAGGATATCGGAAGGCTTAGAGTCCTCATGACCTACGACACCATCGAATACATTTAGCGACGTTACCAACGACGGTATTCCGCCAGAAAGCGCCGCAGTGACATCAAATACAAATATTTTATGCAAGACTGTCGGTGAAGTCTGTTGAGCAGTCACATACAGCCTGTTAATGGAACGATTCAACGTCATCCCGGAAATCTTCATAGTTCCGAAGTTATATACAGTCTTGGGATTCGATGGAGCAAGATAGTCATAATACAAGACATTGCCTGCATCTGCTGCATAGAACACATAGGTCGAATCCATTGAAGTGGTAATACGACTGTCTGAATAATAAGGACTTGTATAAAGTTGCAACGGACAATCCCCCGCACACTTATTATTACTTGCCAATGCAAGAGACGTAAGATCTCCATTCATTATATGCAGAGCTTCCGTGGTCAAACCGAATGGCCCACTTCTAGCGGATGTTGAAGTCATCAGCATGTCGTACCCCGTACCTACGGGGTTAATGGCAATTCGTCTAGTCGATGTGCCCGTCAGCCATGGCAGGTCTTCCGTGAAATTCCACGGTGGATTAACCAAGGTTCCATTGGGCTTTCCAATGTTTCCATTAACCATCAGCAAGTCCCAAAGGAAATGCTTTTGAAACGAGCCAGACATATAGTTTCCGGCAATAATTAAATGATCTAGATTGTCATTTCCAACAAGCTGTCCGTAAGCGATTTCCCCCATCCAGTTGACATTCGTCGGAGTGATCGATGGTGAGCTTTCAATTCGGCTTGTCGTCAAGTCAAAGACAGAATCTCCTAACAAAAAGGTATTCAAAACTTTCACGTCCCAGCTTCTAGAGACAACATAGTTTCCGTCCGTTACTTCCACACGGATCGTGAATTCACCAGCTTTCTTAGGACCATTACCGTCGGGATCTAAAGAGCCATCCATATCACTCGGCTTAAATGTGAAGCTTGAAGACTCGTCAGAACTAATTTTTCCATTCACATACCAACGATAAAACAGCACATCATCTGGATTCGGATCCGAAGCATTTACCGACAAGACCACAGAACTCTTCTCTGCCACTAAAATATTGTTTCCAGATGGAACAGATGAATCTATGACTGGTGTTTTTTCGAATGGCGATAGGGCGCTTTGAACTTTCAAATAGAAATGCGCACTGTCGACGTCCCCTGTTACAGTATCTTTGACTTGGACACGAATAAGGCTCCCCGGACTTCCCGCTGGAGTAATATCCAACGAGTAATTTGGCACCCAGGTAATAACTCCGGTGCTCGAATCGATACAAACACCATTGGCAACTCCGCACTCTCGCGGAGACGATAACAAGGAGTATTCTAAAGAGTGTTCCTGCGAATTATTCACAATGACATCATAGCGGAAGGGTTGCTCGTTCATACTGGCCGCAGTCTGAATCATATGATGCGTTGGCACATTCATAATGCTCACTCGCGGACTGACCAAATAAACCGGCGCCACGACAGTTAACAGTAATGGCGTCCCACTGATCGCCGATGGCAAAGCGACCCCGTCTCTATCCACGTCACCATTATCATTGACATCAATCTCTGCAGAAAACACCCCAATTTGGCCACGCTGTGGACACCATTCCATTTGATATTTTTGGCGAAGAACTCCGTTGATCACCTCTGGGGCGCCTGCCGGGCTGAACTTTGGAATAGCGAGATCCGCATTTAAGACTCCGGAGGAATAACATTGAGTCAAATTTTTATTACGATCGTAAGCAGGGTCATAAGTTGTCAACTCAACAGGAAACGTCGCCGTCGTCGCATGACAAATAAATGGATCAGCAGACCCAGTATCTAATGTTGGATGTTGCAAAGCCACGCCATTTCCATCACGACAAGCAGTCAAAGTCGTGGCGAAAGTTCCCCCCATTGGAACAAAGGCATCTTTGTCATATAAGAAGAATTCTTTTTTAACATAGGTGTCCGCAAAAACTTTTACCTTGTTATCGGTATCCATTGTGGCGATCGTCGGAATCTGATTCTTGTTAATCAAGCGAACTTTATAATAACCATAAATAGACGTAGAAACATCTGGCGATGATTTCGCATCAAATACTTTTATTTTTACAATCAAACCTGCGGCCCCGGAGAACTGTTTAGAGTCGGCGTCTGTTGGGTTCCATGTCAAACGAGCTGTTGTTTTCGTGCCGCTCGTCACAGTCAGAGGGTCCACTCTATCAATGCTCACCGTTAATCCCGCAGGACGATCACGCCAGGTACTGGTTTTTAAATCATAGACTTGAGGCTGAATTTCGAAATTATCATTCTTCAATTCCTCCCCTTTGTTGGAGTCTGTCACATAGAAATTGTAGAAGCTTGAAGTTCCTTCCGCATAATCTCCTAGAACAACTGGCGTCGCCGTGCTTGCTCCAGTTCCCCCGGTTAATGCGGTAAATGAACTGTTCGTAAGAACTGGTGGGTGATTCACTTCATGAACCACCAAAGTTAAATTGGTCGTATAAACTAGGGCAGAATAATAGGTGTTGTTCACGAAATAAGCGGAACTATCACAATACCTACTGACAGCCCCGGTTTGACAACCGGAATTTAGATTTTCATATGTTGTGAGCTTGTACGAAAAAGTTCCCGAAAGATCCAAAGCATTCGGCTGATAACGAATATAACATTTGGAACTTTTAAAATAAGAACGATAGGCAGCCAATGGCAAAAACGCAGGAGCCCCATAACTACAACTATTGCAGGCAGAAGCATATGCCCCTGGCTCGCGACATAGTTTCAATCCCCCAGCTGGAGGAGTTCCCTGAGCCGCTAAAACAAATGAATACGAATCACGACGATCTTTCGGGTACCAGTATTCATGCTGCGTATAAAGAGGGTCAGGAATTGTTGATGCCACATCGGAAACTTCAATCAGCCCGTCGGTCAACTCCTGGCCTTCATAAGCATGAACCATCGTTTCGCTAATGATTTTTGAAGCGTTATTTAAACGCGCCAAGTTTAACGTTATGGACCGAGACGTCTCTCCAGGGACTAACGGTGCAGTATTCGGTATACCAAAATAATTTATCCGGCGTACCCAGACACCCGTCACCGAAGCTGTTCCCGCCGCAAAGTTCACATCATACAATGTTTCATACTGAGTACGTATACTTGTCGTGATCCTGGTTCCCTTTGGAAGAGTAAACGCAGGGGTCGCCGTTGGACGAGTGAAATTCACCATACCTTCAAGGTCGAAGGATGTCGGATTTGTTACTTTCAAGCCCGTGACACCGGCAGGTAAAGGATCCATAAAGGCATTGATCGTATTCACCGCAGGTTTATCGCCGTCCAACGCTCGAATATTGTACTTACGTGACAGTATTGAAAAAGTCGGTTCCAGAGCTAAGGAAGTCACATTATAATTCGTCAAACCAATGACCGATTCGGACACAAAACTGAAGCCCGCTGGCTCCGCTGGTGCCGGCGCTGCCCAAGTAATCGTCAACGGTGTCGCTGCTGGAGTCACCGCAAATCTGCGCCACACAGGAATAGTCACCGAAGACGTATTGGCTGGAATGGTCACATCTGCAGGAACCTCAAATAAAACATCTGGTACAAACGGCGTACCAGAAAAAGAAGCCGTTTTAATTGTACAACCCGCTGGAATCGTTCCTATTGCAGTGGCCGGGGTACGCGTGAAGGTGACAGAGCCTTGGTCATCAATCGGCAGACTGTTCGTCACTGTATATGTTCCACCTGTTGTCGCACAGGTTCCCAGGACCGTCACTTTACCCGCGGGAACTACGGTATCCAACGCTACTACAGGGATATAAATCAAATAATCCTGGGGCAAAATCGTCACATCCATAGCCGTGGCAAATCGTTGATAAAAGCCTGCGGCCGCCGAAGTTAAGATAGTTCCCTTTTTTATTGTCGTCGAAGCTGTGGGCCGAGGGAATGTCGTGGCTGTGCCGCGAGTGAATCGAACAGAGCCAGCTCCATTCCAAAAAATGCTGTTATAGGAACTCCGTATACACAAGGAGCCAGAATTCTTCCGAAAGGTGGGCTCATCTTGAGCAATATTCTGTTTCAGAACGAAGGGCTGCCCCGTCGCGCAGTCTCCAACCAATTTAAGTACATCAAAGCTATTGTTGGCAGCGAAACCAAAGGCTTCGAGCCATAGCCCCCCTCCGTCTTTATCTGACGTTGAAACAGTTGAAGAGGCTTGGAATATATTGGGGTTCAGGCCCGCAACAATATTAGGCGTCGTTAAGCATGGTTTGGTATTTCGGTCTTGTGCGGAAAAATTCAAAGTTAGGGGCGTTGAAAAACCACCATGATTATCTTTAAGAGTGATAATAAAGGTTCCCGTCTTAGCCGTATGAGTAGGTTTCCAATCATAGGTTACACGCAAACGATCCGCAAGCTGCTCCTTGGAAACCAAGGTCATATTAGCATTCAGCGTTCCCCCAGTTGTATATGAAATCTCATCTGGTGGAGTCGGAGCAGGAGTGTCTAAGTTATCAGGATCCTGGAAGTCCAAATAGAATCGATAAGGTGGAACACCGTCCGGAACTTCTAAAGCACAATAGTCATATTCATAGGGGTCATTATAAATGACCTTCACTCCACTAGTCGTCCCGCCCACAAGAATCGGAGCACGATTTGTATCAGCAACCAACACATTGAGAGTCAAAAGCCCAATCCCAAAGGACTCATCCATTAACTCCAAAGAAATACTGCCTGCTTTTTTAAAAGCATCGCCATTATTCGGCGTCCAACGAACTTCAACTTCATTGGCATCATTAATTGTCGCTGGCGCAAGCTGTCCATTAATACTCAGTTGACTCGAGTCGGTTATCTCCGCAATTTTTGCAGAAACTTTTCCACCATCAGGATCAGAATAGTGAATCTTACATACCCATTCCTTCGACTCTACAGCATTCAAGTCGCAGTTATGGGAAAATACCGGGATACGATTGACGTTATCCACGAAGACATCCCAACTAACTCGAGTAACCTTTCCGCCATCAGACAGAATCACACTCATCTGATAGGGTGCAACCCGTCCTTGATCATAATTAGGAGTCCATTTAACAGTGCCATTTTCACTGTCGACCAACTGTCCCTCAAACATCCACGCATAAAATACTTGGTCACCATCCGGGTCTAACGCCAGAGCCTTCATTAGCAGATTCGAATTTTCATTCACTCGTTGATCCACCAGAGGCGTGGTTGCTCTATCGTCCAATGCTGGCGGGCGATTCTGAATTCCAAAGGGGTACGGAGCAGATAAAATATCTCCGTCAGAATTGAAGTTGAAATTAACATCAAACTTTTTAAGCAATGTTAAAAAGGCAACGTCATTTGATAGACCGTTACGTACGAAGCGATAAAGAAGATCTGGATTAAAATCTTCTTCAATGCCGAACATCGCCATTCGCTCTTTACGAAAAGCTGTGACCGCATTCGTAATTTCGCTCACTTCACTTTGGGTAAAAGTCGCAAGTGGTCGATTCCCGTAATTAGCTAATAGATTATATACCAGCGTAGAATCCAGAGTAACCGGAATAACAACATCTGAAAACACGATCGCATACCATGGAGTCGATCGATATTCCATAATCAGTTTGGCAACAGTCGCGCCAGAGGGATTAAGTCCTTTAGGCAAAATCCGACGCATTAAATTCGGCTTTTCATCGGTGGTTAAATCCAATAAATTTTTTGCTCTAATTTCTTCTTGCAGGAACTGCGCTAGATAAAGGGAATATCTACTGGTACTAACTTTATTAGCTTGGGTTAGTTCCAATTGAATCAAACCGCCAGCAGGAATGACGATTTCACTAGATGTGCCCTTATCTTCCAGGCAACCGGAAAATAAGAACACTGATATAATTAATGCCAATATCCTAATCAGCATAAAAATCCCCCAACTTACGTGCCGGCTAGTATAACAAGAAGTATGTGCCGATTTTTACCCCAACAAGAGGACTGTAGCCTCCATGGAACTCGGTTGGAACCATGATATCCATTGTTCCATCCCCATTCACATCCCCCGTCGATGTGTTTGCAAAGAAGTACCTTGGCGCGGTGGTATCATCAGCACGCTTAATAATGTAAGGCTTCACATGACCTGAAGAATCCGCTACGACCACGGAATCCGGGTAATCTGCTGCATGCAGCCCCGTTACAGATCCAAAGAATGCAACACCACGACCAAAACTAGAATTCCCCAGAATTGGATCATCCCAGTATGGGGCTCCTAAAATGACGTCATCAAAGCCATCCCCATTTAGGTCACCTTTTTTTGTTCGTCCCGTCATAACAGTATAACCGTTATAATCTGAAGCTGCCGTATCCCAAACATAGAAAGGCATGGGGGCAGGTTTCGATATGCCCGTCGTTTTGATACACTCTGGCATTGGCGATAAGTTAATACTTGGATCAGCAAACTGAAACTGTTTGTTCATATTTCCGTAAAGAGAACTAATCCACATATCGGTCGCATTATCGTTGCCACACAATGGGCCATAGTACATATAAGCCAATCCTGCGGTCGGCAACGAGGCCAATGGCGTTTCGGTAGGAGCCGTGACGATAAGGTCCTCATAGCCGTCGTTGTTCACATCGCCTGCAGAAGCTACGCGCCAGCCAAAATTTCTAGAATTGGTGTCCCTATTAATTGGCGGCATCAAAGACCGCACCTGACCTGTGCCATCCAAATTTAAAGAAACCGAATTGCGACGCTGAAAAGCATCATTAGAAAGGCACTCTCCCGGATTGTAACTGGCATCGTAGTAATCTCTTTGATTTCCGGCGATCAATCCATTGTTACTGCCTTTAAATAAGAAAATACGACCGTAGGCATTTCTTTTACGCACTGGATTCATAGGATCACTAAGATCATCCACGTCATAATAACAAGGAGTATCTTCCCAGCCTGGGGCGGCCACAACAAGATCATCGATACCGTCGTGATCGTAATCGACAATAGCTATTGAGCTGCCAAAATTATGATAGTTGCGGTCATATCCATGATCTACATTCTCGATAAAGGGATCATAAAGAAACTGCATTTTACAGTTTTTATTCGTGATGCCTGCAGACCCTGGACACGCTTTGTTCGTCGCGCCGGCGGCCTCAGAATTATATGCATCAACCATGTATGCTGAAGTTCCGGCTGGCAATACCAACGTTGTCGGCACATCCGGCTCGTTATCGCTCACCGCATATCCCTTCGCCTTAGGTGTTTGCACACCAGACGTCGACCCATAATAAATCCACACCCGTCCGGCTCCCCAAGCTGGAGTACCGGATGAGCATCCACCGTCGATGGCCCCCGGAGAGCACTGCCAGCCCCCGTTCGCAACCACAGGCCCTGCCACTGTTCCACCATCCGGTGAAGCGCCAGGATTAAACCCTGTGGTTTTATTCATGATAAAGAAGGCCGTCGCATCAGGGTTCGAAATCACAAGGTCCGAAAGACCATCGCCATTGAAATCTCCATGCACAATAATTTCCCTACGAGTATTAAAATTATTCGTTGCCGAAGTTCCGGTGAGATTGGCCATCGACGACCAACGCTTAGAGATTATCTGTGGATCACCATACGCCGGTATCCACTGTGGATTACTTACGGCCTGTAGTCCCCCACGAGATCCATAATAAACAACAATTTGACCTGACGTACTTAGCCAATCTATAAATGCGACATCTGCAAACCCATCCCCATTAATGTCGCCAGCATCAAAGGCACGCGACGCCCATTCTTGCGACAGGTTTGTGGGTTTTGAAATCAACTGCGGCAAAACGATATCGTCCACCGTCACACCCTGTGCGGGATTTGCCGACGGATAACAGTAACTGGTATTGCCTTGGCCAGTTTTAAAGATACGATTCATATTTTCTAAACAAAACGAAGTGCTAATCAAGCCAATCTTCGAACCATAAAACACAACAGCATCAGTGATATTTGAAGCACTCGTTGGGGAAGGCCAAGAAATTTTTGCGACAGCGTCGGTATAGCCATCGCGATTAATATCACCGACCAAACGAATACTTTCATATCCCGATTTCTGGGAACCTGCCAGAGATTCATAAATTGAAAAAGACGGTACTGAGTTCACCGCAGATAATGCCTGTCCATGACTGTTAAAACCATAAACAGCACCACCACCATTCTTTGTGGTTTTATCTAAAAATGCTCCGACCGCAACGTCATTCAAAGGTTTTACCCCGGCGAAATCTCCGTCAAAATTTCCAGCAGCAACGGATCGTCCGAAGTAATCGCTTGGTTTTCCATATGTATTATAGAACTTCAAAAAGTTTGTAGTAAGACCTGCATTTGCCAAGCTTGTAAATGCGTACACTGCTCCGGCATTGGTTCCTTTAGTTGTGTCCCCTACAGCTCCAATAATAACGTCTTTTAATCCATCCCCGCTGACATCCGCGACAGCAATGCTTTCAGGATAAAGACCCATATAATAGCCCAAGCCAACAGAGTTTGAACGAAGTAAGGTCGGCGCGCACGCCTGCTTTGTTGGATTATTATTAACGGTAAAAGAAGTACATCGAGGCAGACTGTCGTTCCAATCTAAGTCCTTATTCGTTGGTGTCGTCGCATCGATTTGATAGAACGGATTAAATTCGTAATAGCGGAATGGGTTGCCATAAAAAGTCCACAAGGCTCCCGAA
>JBJTMR010000062.1:0-3401 GCA_046070625.1 Bdellovibrio sp.
CATTTTTGCATCTAATAAATTATTATAGTAAAGACCCACCCCAAAATTGCGTGCAACCAGAGACGGAAACAATTGCATTTTGGCGTGATAATATTGATCGCGATTTGCATTCAAGGCGCCTTTAACATCAGAGAGCTCAAATGGATTTGAAAAGGCCGAGTCCTGATACATGGCCTGTGCGTTTGAGTTAAATTCCAGCTCTGGATCAAACACCGTCCCATAAAAATCACGAAGCTTTCCTAACGCTGCCGGGTTCACCAGCAACGCCGTTTCATCATTCACTACAGCAAGGCACGCCCCACCCATCGCTTCACAACGAACGCCCGAATAAAAAGTACGGCGCTCATCTGCATGCACATCCAGTGTGAATGCTAACAAGGAAGCTATTTGAATGAGAGCAAACCACAAAATCCTTTTCATAGGCCTCTCGCTTTAAATCATTTGAAAATCGTCGAAGTATTTATCGGTTGATCTCAGGCTCACATTGAGACGTTTCAGTTAAATACGGTCTTTAGTATTGAGTAAAGGACCCCGTAGAAAGTCCGATAAGTAAAAGGTACAGACTTACCTCAAGGAGCACGTGAGATGAACTCTAAGAATTTAACTGCTTTGATCTTAAGCCTCGGCATGGTTGCCACACTAACGGCCTGCGAAGAACAGTCTGAGAAGGACATGATCGCCGAGGCCCAATTTTGTCTGGACAAGGCTTCAAGCTCTGCTTCGGTTAACTCTTGCTTGTCTGGAATTGCATCTCTTAATAGTGCTCAGGCAAATGCATTAAGATGTGCTGGTGGATTTATTGGATCTGGTGTGGCCAGTGCAGAGAATCTCTCCAATGCGATTACTTCGATTCAAAATGGCGGAAACTCTGTAACCTTGCTGACTGCTTTAAGTCTTGATGACGTAACTCTCGCCAACAATACGGCAAATTATTGTGCCCTTTCCAAACAAGCAGACTTAGCTTTGTTCGGTGCAATGGCGAAGAGTGCCACAGTTTTGGCCAACGCAGCTAAGGATTTGGGATCCTGCGCAAGCATCTCTACATGCGATACTACTCAGATCACCACAACTATCAACGACCTTATTGCCGACTTGCAAGGCGGAACTCCAACTCAAGGGGCCATGGACACTGTTGAGGCCATCGCAACTTCAGTTCAAACCGTGTACACAAGTACTTGCGGGGCAAACAGTTCTTCAAATCAGGATATTTGTGGTCCGATTAATTCAGCGCTTGTGGACGCTGGTATCAACATCAATACCACCAACACCCAAGATCTCATTGACCTTGGACTTGCACTATTGAATCAGTGGAAATAGAAACTGAAGTCTGCTGAATGAAAAAAGGCTCCTCAAAGGGAGCCTTTTTTATTTTGAATATGTAAGCTATTTTAGAAATCCAAATTCAGGCGAGTTGCATACACGCGGCTTTCCACCGGCGTATTCTTAGTTCCGACATCATCGGCATAGCTGACTAAATCCAAATTGAAGATCCCCAGCTCAGCAGATAGTCCTGCTGTCCAGAAGCCTTGACTTAGGCCAACGCGATATTGACCTTTCCACCAAGAATATACAGACCAATCAAACTCAAAGCCCAAATGCGTGCCTTTTTTCCAGTTGAAATCCGGATGACCGATATCTCTGACATCAAGCACTCCGCGACCACCAAAAATCCATAGACTTGGATATTCCCAACGGGTTCCGATATCCACCACACGATATAGCTTTTCTGGCGCGCCATTGACGTTCTCTTTATTGACCAACTTCAATGATTGACCAAATCCTGTTTCGGCGACGTTACGAACAACTGCACCCACTGTCGGGCGCACATATTGCATCCATGACCAGAATCCATCACCAGGAATTTCCGGAGTCCACAACATCCCTAAATCCGCATCAACCGTGTAGCCTTCAGAAAGATCTTCTTTTTTTACGATCTCACTCGATGTCGCAAGCTTTGTAGAATTGATGTACTGACTGAAAAAACCACGATTTACAAGCTTACCTGTAATACCCCAAGAAAAACGACCGTAGTCGAAAGCATGTAAGTCATCGCCATAACCCAATGCCAGCGTACTATCCGCATACACCGTCGTAGCCATTGATGGGCCAATAACTTGGTGCATAGCAATCTCAACAGAAATATCAGCTGGGACAAAGGCCACACCCCATTTAGGACGAACCCACTCAGCTTCCATGGGCGTTAGTCGCATGGAGTAAACATCACCATAATGGCTCTGAATCAGCTGCGCGTAGGCCACATTTTTTTGATTATCAGTCTTCGTCGTATCTTCTTCGATCGCCTTATATTCATCATAGAAGTCTTTGGCGCCCGGAGTGCCAGCGAAACTCATCGACAAGTTAATCTGCCCATCTTCACGACGTGCCAACCCTGCTGGGTTGTAAAACAAAGCTGTATAGTCGTTTGCCACTGCGACGAATGCATCCCCCATCCCCATTGCTCGAGGCGATTGGTAAAGATGGTGAATTGTTGTACTGATGCTTTCAGCGGCGAAGGTCGAGCTTGATACAAATAATGCACAAAGGCCCGAGAGGAGTAAGGTTCCTCTTTTAGTCATAATATTGCCTCCAAATTACTTAACAAAGATTGTAGACGTAATTTATACTTTTTCTTATGCGAGTTTCTATTCCTGTGATTTTTTTGACCTTGGTCGTGAGTGCATCGGTTGGTTTTTCAGCGACAACTCCGCGCACGACTCTTGATACTCAACCTCTGAGCCCACAGAGTGATCCTTATCTTTCAGATAAGGCCGCCACTTTGCGAACTCCTGCCCCAACCTGGCAAATATCTCTGGGACTGGGCTATACCGGCGGTAACGAGCTTGAGTCCGATGTGTGGGCTCAAGGCCCGACGTTCGCCATTCGTTTTGCCACTCTCGAACATCGCAACCTGCCCGTTTGGGATTATCACTTTGAAGTGAACAAAGATAACTTGGTGGGGTTCTTTATGGGCCGTCGCTGGTATCTTGAAAATGACCGGTTCAATCCCTATGTCAGAGCCGCAGCTGGAACCTATTTAGATGCCTCCGAGGAAGTTGGCAACATCGTACAGATCAAGCGCTTTCGAGCACGTGGTTCTGTGGGAGTGGGCGAAGACTTCTTCACCGAAGCCGGCATCGGTCTTGCTGTCACGGGACCGGATCTGTATCTTTTAGTGGGTTACAATTTAAAGTTCTAAGAACTCTTTTGCAGCTGTAGCCATTCCATCAAACGATCAACCTCTTTCAGAAGGTTTTGTTCGTCACGGTTGTTAACCACTACAAAATCTGCCTGTTGTTCTTTGTTGGCAATAGGCAGCTGCGAAGCAATACGCATCTCAATTTCATCTTCGGTCCATTGATTACGTCGCATCAGACGCTCTTTCTGTTGTCCTTTTGTACATG
>JBJTMR010000063.1:0-2967 GCA_046070625.1 Bdellovibrio sp.
CGCCATAGCTTCAGCGACGGCGGACCGTCACTCCGAGTTTAATACGCTCTTCGCAAGGAATCGGCCTTGCATCCAAGAAGGCGTATGTACGTATATCGATTAAAAAGCACAAAATTCCCAGAACAAGTCTACGTTGGCATCGCCAGCAACCTTGAGTCGCCTCTTAAAGTACCGCTAACCCCCAGCCGCGACCCAAGACTTTATCCGATCTCTCAAACCTTTTAAATAATCCACACCACCTTTGACGGCGGCAACCTGGGCATCGATGCAGACCGCAGCAGTGACTTTTGGGCTGTCGGGATAAACTTCAGTCGTCGTTGTGAACTTCGCATTTGAAAAGCCAGCGCACAGGAAAAGCTTTTTTAAAGGATAGTTAATCACGCCTTCTTGTTCCAAAGGTTCGCCGATGAGTTTTCCGTTGGCATCAGCCGGTGCGATATGAGTCACGTGTCTAACTGAATCTATAATCGTCTTTTGAAAATCAAAGCAGGGATTTTCAGAGTCTCCGACACCATAAAACCCATCGGGAATTTCAGTCAGCTCTTCGTCTTTTCCATCGCGAGCATTTTTTGCCAGACGGAAGATAGTGTTATCGGTGTCCGTCGTTTCATGCAGATCAAAGTGAGCATAGATTTTAGATAAAAAAGGCTCCATGGCCGTAAGGAAGTGCTGGCATTCTTCGGACGGGCTATTTGGAAAAAATGAACGGTTCGGATCGATCGCCAGAGGATTCCAGCGATTGATGGTTTCATATCCCCACGGGCTGATACAAGGGGCACAAAGGAAATTGAACTCTGGATAGTTCTTCGCTTCTCGTTCCATGAAAGCAAGAGCGCCGTGAACGCCACTGGTTTCGTATCCGTGAACACCGCCCGTGATAAGAATGATTTTCTTTTTCGGATCAAAGTTTTTAGATTTTAAAAGGAACAGGGGATAGAGCTCCGGATTGTAAGACAGAGCCCCATATTGGACGATATCAAATACTGAATGAAGTTTTTCGATTTTCGTCAAAACTTCATCTTGATAAGAACGCTTGCACGTTTGTTCTTTGAGCCAAGCTTCTTTCTCTCGTGTTCCCCAGGGTGCTAAACTTTTCATGTGATGAATCCTCTTGCACATGAAAACATTGGTTCCGGCCACTGGTCAATATTGGGAAATCACCATCAAAGCAAAAAGACGCAAAGTTCAAGGAGCTGCCGTTTGATCGGAGACGGGGATTAGTCAAACAGCCTTATCCCTTTCGCCTCCAATCCTGAAAATCCTAAAGCGATTTCAAAAACTCCACCAGATCGCCTTTTTCACCATCCGTCAGATTCAATTGAAAGTGTCCATTGTAGTGATCAACGACCTCATTCAAATTCGCAAAGCGTCCGTCATGATAGTACCCACCTTGCGCGTGCGCCCAAAGTCCCTTTAACGGAGTCGTGCGGTAGCGTTCATCCGGAGATCTCATCGCTTGGAATTCATCAATGCCGATTTCCTCACCTTTGTGCATATTCCAACCGGGTTCGGTATAAAGTGGAGGCACATGGCAAGCGACGCATTTCGCTTTGTCATTAAAGACCATCTGACCTCGAGCAGCTTTTTCAGGATCGAAGGATCCTTCCGGAGCTGTCGGAGCTGGTAGCGACATTTGATAATAGTGAAGAGCCGCTAATTTGCTTGTGATCTTGTCATCCGCATTGGTGGTGTGACCCATTTTCGCGCGAGCCGCCACTGGAAATTTTACGGCATCATCCAAGCGAGGATCGTAAAAGTTTCCTTGTCCATGCATTTCCAGATTCGCGACAAAGGCATTCCAGTAAGTTACCGAACCCCAACCTGTGTAGGTGTGAAGGTTTACGCCCGCTAAACCATAAGCCGGTGGAATAAGAGTCGATGCTGATTTTCCATCAGGTCGAAATGCCTTTCCATCCAGAAAAAGTTCCGCGTCGAATCGTCCTGGCCCCCAGGACGCCAGCACGGCTCTGGTTGTGGCATCGTCCACTCCAAGAAGTTCATTGACGACACTCAGATCCGGAGACAACCCAACGATGGCACCGACATTCAGATCACGATTCGGCCAACCATCTAAACGCTTCCCCAGGCCTTTTGCTAAAGAATCATCGACAGTCGAATGGCAAAAAGCACAGCGAATTCCCACTGACGTCATATGACCTTCAGAATCAAATATGCCTTTGACACCAACGATGGCGTCTTCTTTCAACAATAGAATGCTGGTGTTGGGATCATCAAGATCCACCTTGCCTTGCTTAATGGCGTCTAAAGTTTCCGGAGTCAGCGATTCTACGTCGACCTTCAGACCCACGGCTAATGCCGTCTTAGGGCTGACCCCCGGTCCGACACCACCATTTTTTTCACCGATGATGGCGTGATGCAGGCGAAGCTTGTCGCCCCAGAAGGTTTCACTGCCAAAGGTGTCGTGGCGGAAAATTTCTTTTCCTTCTTCAAGGAGTTTTGCCGAATGACGATTGATAATTTTATCAAAAGCTTTTGCGATGTTGTCTTTGCCGATGGCCATTGCAGCGACGGAGGTGGTCACCGCAAGGATCGCTGAAGCGAGAAGTAGTTTCTTATTTCTCATGATCAATCTCCTGATTCTTATATTTATTGGGTAGCTAAATATTGAGACGATAGGTCGCTGGCTTCAAATTAAATAACTGTAGGAGTCAAATGGCAGAGGCCTTTACTCTAGACGGGCAATTGTCAAATGAATGACTTTGCGCTATCCTGTGACTTCAAACACTCTCAAGGATCACTCATGGAACTGCCTTTTTCTGCAGCCGCTGACCGCAACAAAGAACCCATTCTTGAAGTTCTTAAGAAAGTTCTTCGCCCCGAAGACCAACGCCTGCTTGAAGTCGGTGCGGGGACGGGACAACACGCAGTCTATCTGGCGCCATTTTTTCCTAAAATGGAATGGACGCCGACTGAAGTTGCGGAAAATTTGCCAATGCTTCGGGAGCG
>JBJTMR010000064.1:0-2417 GCA_046070625.1 Bdellovibrio sp.
AATAAAGAAAATCCAATCGCGTCTTTAAAGGATCAAAAAGCGGTTGCGATACAACTTCACTTCCTTAGAAGTGTAGATTCAGAAAATGTCCAAAAATCATTTAAAGAAGCTCTCAAAGCCAATGATGTAAACCTTGATGAAGTCAGCATTAAACAGTTTCTTGATGCCGTCGTAAAAGGTGGCGAGTCTAAAGAAGGAAAATCTCTGACTATTGTGGGTGCTAAACTTAAAGATGCCTCTGAACAAATCAGCTATGAAACAACCGCCGGCACAATGACTGAAATAAAGGGTCCCGCTGGTTTTGTTGAAAAAGTTTTTTCAATTTGGCTCGGCAAACCGGCTGATGATGGGGTCGCGCACCTAAAAAAATCAATTCTAAAGTAGCTCAATCAAAATCCTGAAGTCAGCACTATTGGCTTCAGGATCAATCTGAGGAATATCGTCACCAATTTGAACTTTACAACGTCGCTCGTCTGAAAGATTCCTGCATTGATTTCAGCGAATCATCGTTATTAACACCTAAATGCTCCTGCTCCGTTGCGCATCAAGCCAAAATTCTCCTGATAAACACAAGAAAAAGGTACAAACCGTTAAGCGCCTAGAACGAAAAAAAGCGGTTCTTAGCGAAGTACCCTATTCAGGCGACCCAATGAAACAAATCAGAAGTGTCGATGCCTGTCGGAATTCATCGAAATTTTCTTGTTATTGAACACTTTAGACTGCTGTCACTTTATTCTATTTCTTCCACGCGGAAAAATAGTCAGATGGAGGACCTATGAAGGTTTTTATGTTTGCTCCTGTTTTGCGCTCGGGATCGTTCAACAAAAAACTCATCCGCATCGCTCACAGCATAATAAAAGATCACCCCGAGATTGAAGCTGAACTCTGTGAGTTTAATGAGTTTCCAATGCCAATGTATGATGGAGATCTTGAAACTGAAAAAGGCATACCAGAAGGCATTCAAAAACTTGCAAAAAAAATCAAAGAAACAGATGCAATTATCATCTCAAGCCCAGAATATAATGGCAGTATTCCTGGAACTTTCAAAAATACGATAGACTGGCTATCCCGGATTCACCCCGTGCCATTAGCAGGAAAGCAGATTTTAACGATGGGTGCCTCCACTGGGCAATTTGCGGCAATCAAAGGAAACTTTCACCTTAGGGTGCCATTTCATGTACTCAATGCCTTTGTCTACCCCGAATATTTCGGCGTCGCATTCGCAGAAGCTGCCTTCGACGACAAGGACCAATTGAAGGACATTAAACAACTAGAACGTCTTCGCAGAATCATAGGCGAGTTCCTTCACTACGCTTCTCGCAAAGAAACACCCTTCGATCGCCTCGAAGAATTTCTCGAAGGACAAACGCAGCCCCCTCTTCAACCAGATCTTTAAATACGACATTTTTCCTCCTATCAAAGATCCAAGCCTCTTGATTGGTTAACCAAGCGACCCAATCGCCAACTGAGTGATTTAGTGATTTAAACAAAAAGGAGGACCCGCAGTCCTCCTTTTTGTTCCATTAATACTTAAATATTTTCTGCAAATTTACTTAACAAAAGATTGCAACCAAGCCTAACCAGAATTTCGCTCTGCGATTCTTTCACGGACTTGAATAGCGGGAGCCGTTTGTTCTGCAGGTATGCGCTTGATTTCTTTAGTCTCAACTTCAGCTACTTGCTCCGGCGCATGATGCTGACCAGAGAAGTTAAGCATAACTACACCGAGAACGATCAAACTTGTTGCTAAGATCTTCTGAAGAGGTAGCGGCTCACCAAACACCAAAAGGCCAACAACAGCCATAATCGCTGTGCCGACCCCCGCCCAAATAGCATAAACCATGCTGACCGGGAGATGTTTTAGAGCAACTGTGAGACTCACAAAGCAAATTCCATAACATACAAAAATCAATACTGATGGAATCACCTTTGTGAACCCCTCCGCATACTTCATGCTGATGGTTCCAAGAATTTCAAATATAATTGCCGCCGCCAAATATACATATGGCATAAGACACCCTTTACGTGTGACCTTTCTTTTGATTCAGTTTTTAATCCCGTGCCCAGATGACTTACTGGGAGATCTTTTTTGAATCCGTCGGAAAAAAGACTTAAAAAGCGAGCAGGAAAGGATTCCTGCCTAAGATAGTAATAGAATAGCATGCCCACGAAAAAAAATCTCTCCACCCCCGACCAAAAGACAAAACAGTAGAGATTTCAGCAATATAGCCGTGAGACACCGAGCTTATTTGAGCTCAAAATCCCAAAAAAAGACACCCTAGTAAACTTAAAAATTCTAATTTTGAAACAGAATGTAAATATGAATTAATTTAGTCGAAACTCATAAAAAAACCCGATCTGTTTCCAGACCGGGTTCGAGTAAAAAAGAGCTGGCGTCGCGCTACTCTCCCACATGG
>JBJTMR010000065.1:0-11215 GCA_046070625.1 Bdellovibrio sp.
GCTTGCATTTTTTCTTGGATGTCTTGGGCTATTTCGTGGACGAGGTCGCTGTCATCGACGGCTGATGGCTTGTAGGGCAAAGTGATGGGCTCTAGGAAGCGGATGCGCCACTTGGCTGGGAGTGGCAGAATGTTCAGAGGCAAAGGGATGACTGAGCCTTTGAGGAATTTTGTGAATTTTAGTTTTTTCAGATTTATATGAGTTTCCTCGGCGCCCAAGATCACCACGGGAACGATGGGGCATTGGCTTTCTAGGGCCATGCGGATAAAGCCGCGTTTGAATTCTTGCAGTTGGTAGCGCTCGGATGTGGGTTTGAAGTTTCCTTGTTCGCCTTCAGGGAACAGGACGATGGCGTTCCCTTTTTTAAGAGCGTTGATGCCGTTTTCGTACGTGGCCTCAGTGAAACCCATCTTGTGTGCCGGGATGGCGGTTGTTTCCGTCAAAAACCAAAAGTGGTGGGTCAGAACTCTGGGGACGCGTTTTCCTTCTTCTTGGACGATGTGACCCAATAGAAAAGCATCAAAGCCCGAATAGCCAGAGTGATTTGGGGCAATGATGACCGGGCCGCGGCGGGGAATGTTGGCGGCGCCTTCGACTTCTAAGCGGAAGTATTTGCGTAAAATTTCTAATAAGAAACGAGGCAGAACACGAAAGATCAAAGTATCCTTGTCGAGGTTCTTCAGGCCGAAAATTTTTTCGTTGGGTTTCTGCAAGAAATTCTTCATGATTATTCTTAATCATCTCTCGACGTAGGAGTGTTTATGTCTTCTTCTTTTATCATGGCCATCGACCAAGGGACAACCAGCTCCAGGGTTTGTATCATCAATCAAGCCGGAGGTCTTGTCGCAGAGGCTCGGGAGGCATTTAAACAGATTTTTCCTAAGCCGGGGTGGGTGGAACACGATCCTGAGGACATTTGGTACTCGACGCAAAGATCAATGCGTTTAGCTCTGGAAAAAGCCAAAATCAAAGGGTCGGAAATCGCTGCCATCGGAATCACGAACCAACGTGAAACCGTGATGATGTGGGACAAGAAATCTGGGAAAGCCGTGTACAATGCCATCGTTTGGCAATGCCGTCGCACCCATGATCTATGCGAAAAACTAAAAAAAGCTAAAAAAGAAAAGATGATCACCACGAAAACGGGTTTGGTCTTGGATCCTTATTTTTCTGCGACCAAGATGCAGTGGATTTTAAAAAATGTTTCCGGTGCCAAAGAAAAAGCCCGTCAGGGTAAATTAGTTGCGGGCACGGTTGATACCTTCTTGTTGTGGCGCTTGACCGGTGGACAGTCTCACAAAACGGATGTGAGCAATGCCTCGCGCACGATGTTGATGAACATTCACACAGGTTGGTGGGATGAGGATCTGACAAAGCTTTTCGGTATCCCAGAAAAGATCTTGCCGGAAATTTGTCCCTCTAATGCAGAGTTTGGTCGCACCCAAGGCTTAGGATTTATGCCTGATGGAATCCCGGTTTGTGGAATCGTCGGAGATCAGCAGGCCGCCCTGTTTGGACAAGCCTGTTATGATATCGGGGAATCCAAATGCACATTTGGTACAGGAAGCTTTTTGCTTTTGAATACCGGTACCAAAGCCATCAAGTCAAAAAACAAACTACTGACCACTGTGGCTTGGAAACTGAAAGATCAGGAGATGGTCTATGCTCTGGAGGGCGGAGCCTTCGTGTGCGGAGCTGCCGTTCAGTGGTTGCGCGATGAATTGGGCCTTATTGCAAATTCTTCGGATATTGAAAGTTTGGCGCGCAAAGTGGACGACACTGCGGGCGTTGAGTTTGTGCCGGCCCTGACGGGACTGGGCGCTCCACACTGGAGGGCGGAAGCCCGTGGCGTGATATGCGGACTTACCCGGGGAACGAATAAAGCTCATATCGCTCGGGCTACTCTAGAAGCTATGGCTTTACAGAACGTCGATATTTTGGCGACAATGGAAAAGGACCTAGGAAAAAAACTAAAAACCATCCGTGTGGACGGTGGGGCAGCGGCCAATGATTTGTTGATGCAGTTGCAAGCCAACTATACGGGCGTCAACGTCATTCGTCCTAAGAATTTGGAAACGACCGCCTTAGGTGCCGCGTTTATGGCGGGGTTGGGGTGTGGATTCTGGCGTGATATGAAAGAGATCAAACGCATCTGGAAAACAGACAAAGAATTCAAAGTTAAAATGCAGCCTAAAGAGCGTAAAGCGCGCCGTACACGTTGGGCAAGCGCGGTGGAGAAAGCATAATGAACCCGGCACAAGGGCAGAATATTTTTAAGAAAGTTCCCATGTCGGAAAAGAAGTTTCTTTTCCGAGAAATTGCCCATGATAAAATTCAGATTTCCATAAAAGGTGAAAGTGATGAGATTTTTAATCTTATTGCTGTGCAAACTGAAAAAGATGAAGAGTTGATGTGCCATCATACATCGAACTCTAAGCAGTATGAAAAAAACCAATCCGTCATGGTTAATTTTCAATTCAAGACGGAGCGCTATTTCTTCCGTACCGAGATTAATTTTAGCACGGGTTGGGCCGTTTTAAAAATCGACGGCGAATTATTTCAGCTACAACGTCGCGCGAATGCTCGAGTTGATATTCCCGACAAGTATGATGCGCTTTTCAGTCTTCATGTCCATGAAGGACAAAGGTTTTTTATCGAATGCAAAGTGAAGGATATTAGTGCGGGTGGATTGAAGATTGAAATGCCGGCTGACATTCCGGTTTTTAAAATTGGAGATAAAGTTCGCGGATCTTTAAGATTGGGTATTCGCAGGGTTATGGAGTTTGATTTGGAAGTGCGCTTTGCTCAATTCGCTGGCGAAGGCGATCGCAGAAAGCAAGTTGCCGGGCTGCAGTTTTTAAATGTCGAGCGCGCCCTGGAAACTCGGTTATTAGGCTTAGTCATGGATCTACAGCGCGAGATTTTTATCAAGTTTCCATCGAAGTCGTAAATCTAAACTCCGACAGTTGTCCGAAATAATTCTTTCCAAGCCATTCTAAGGCCTTCAAAATGAAGGCTGCATGAATATTGAAATGCAAAAACGTTCATTCTGGAACTATATCGGCCCCGGAGTCCTCGTGGCAGTTGGGTATATGGATCCAGGCAATTGGGCCACCGATTTGGAAGCGGGTTCCCGCTTTGGCTATCAGCTTTTGTGCGTCGTTTTGTTTTCCAGTGTTATCGCCATGACGCTGCAAGCTTTTTGCGTCAGAGTCGGCGTCGTCACCGGTAAGGATCTGGCAGAACTTTGCCGGGATCGATATCAACCCGTGGTCAGAAACTTACTTTGGATTTTGGCAGAGGTGGCGATCATTGCCACTGACGTTGCGGAAGTTCTGGGGACGGCCTTAGCTTTTCATATGCTTTTTGGTTTCACCATTGAAACTGGAGTTTTGATGACCGCCATCAATATGGTGTTCGTCTTTATCTTGCAGGGAAAAGGATTGCGACGGTTGGAATCAATCGTTTTATCGTTTGTGGTCGTAATCCTGTGTTGTTTTATTGTACAGGTTTTTTTAAGTTCACCGCATTGGGATCAAGTTGCTTTGGGATTTATTCCGCGATGGGAAAACTTTCGAAATCCTCATACCATGTATGTCGCCATCGGGATCCTGGGCGCTACGGTTATGCCTCACAATTTGTACTTGCACACAGCGGTTGTTCAAAGTCGTTCTTTGAATAGCACCCCTGAAGAAGTGCGCAGATCTTTATGGATGATCACGTGGGAGGTTTTGTTAAGTTTAACCGTCGCATTTTTTATTAATGCGTCGATTTTGATCGTGTCGGCCACAGTTTTTTACTTCAATGACTATCGAGAAGTCACCGAAATTCAGGAAGCTTATAAATTGCTAAGTCCTTTGATGGGCGCAAGTATCGCAAGTTTTCTTTTTGCGGTTGCGCTCTTTGCGGCGGGGCAGAGTTCTACAATTACCGGGGCCATCGCCGGGCAAGTTATCTTGGAAGGTTTTTTAAACATCAAAATGCCAATATGGTTTCGTCGTTTAATCGCGCGAATCTTGGCGATTGTTCCCGCTTGGGTCGGCGTGCATCTGCTCGGAGAATCTGCCGTCGGGAAATTATTGGTCGGGACGCAAGTTATCTTAAGCTTGCAACTACCTTTTGCCATGGTTCCTTTAGTGCTTTTTGCTCGTGATAAAAAGCTTATGGGAATGTGGGTGCTGTCGAAAAAACTTCAATTCGTCGGAGCCATTTTATGTGCCGTGGTCATCGCGGCAAATATTTTTATGTTGGTACAGCTTTTCTCATAAGCTAAAGTGATAGCTCGGTGGAGTGAATATGACCTTAGATAAAAATATCGTAGCCCCGGAACATACGGCAGTCCGCGTGGCCCTATGGCGCGCCCTTCATGTGCAAATTGATCCTCCTCCACATGTTTTCAGTGACGAGATTGGCGCCAAGCTCATTGCAGAACAGGGATGGCGGGACCGCCAAGATATGAATCCTCAATTCTCTAAAGGCATGCGCGCTTCTATTGTCGGCAGAGCCCGATTTATAGAGGATCTGGTCGAAGAACAAGCAAAACAAGGCGTGACTCAATATGTGATTCTGGGTGCGGGGTTAGATACCTTTGCTCAACGTCGCCCGAAAATGATGTCACAGTTGCATATTTTTGAAGTCGATCAGCCGGGGCCCCAAGCGTGGAAGAAAAAACGTTTGGTTGAAATGGGCTATTCCATTCCCGAGCGGTTGCATTTTGTACCCGTTGATTTTGAGGCCGGCCAGTCGTGGTGGGAACAACTACTTGCCTCTGGTTTTGATAAGAACACGCCCGCGGTTTTCGTTTCAACGGGTGTGTCGATGTACCTTTCCACAGAAGCAAACAGAGCGACACTTCACCAAATAGCGAGTCTGGCTTCAGGTTCGACCTTTGCGATGACCTTTATGTTGGCATTAGATCATCTGTCGGCAGAGGAAAGATCGCTCATGGAATTCGTGATGAAAAAGGCCGGGGAGTCGGGAACACCCTTTGTCAGTCTTTTTCCCCCGACGGCCATGTTAGCTATGGCTAAAGAGGCTGGGTTTAACAATGCATTGTATGTTTCGGGAGAGGATCTTTATCAGCGCTACTTTGCGAAGCGCGCTGATGGATTAAGAGCAGGAAGTGCTGAAGCCTTCCTGGTCGCTGGAAATTAAAAATATCAAGACGGATCTTTAAGTTGTGCAGTGGTGTTTTTCAATCGTTCCACAAAAGATTTCAACATGCAGTTCGCCCAGATCGGCAGATCTTCCAAAAGTTCTTGAAAACCTTCTTCAGAAACTTTCACCACAGTGACCTCGGTGATCGCTAAAGCCGAAGCCGAACGGGGAGTTCCATCGAGCAATGCGAACTCACCAAAGGACTCGCCTTCTTTCATTTGGGCGATATCGATGCGTTTTCCCTGACGGTCAATCGTACAGATTTGGACCACGCCGGATTCAATAATATAAAAGTGCCGTTCAATATCACCCTGGAAGAATACGTATTCTCCAGCTGCGTAAGTTTCCTTATGAATAGTCTCAGACATTCCGTTGTCCTTTCAATGAGCATCGAAATTTTCGTGTCTCCTGTGTCGGGGAGACTAAAATTGCGATGATCTAAGCTCTAAATAAGAGCTTAGATGATTTTACTCAAATCGCGAACATTTTTGATAAAAGAAATCTTTTTATCTTTGGAAATCTTTAAATCAGCCAAGTGGCGTTTGTTGGAAAAAGGGATCACAAAGTGCTTAAACCCTAGTTTGTCGGCCTCTTTAATGCGACTTTCGACGAAGGACACACCGCGAACTTCACCAGTCAAACCGATCTCGCCAAAGAAGCATGTCTTGGCATCCAAATCGCGACGACTTTCTGTGGATAAAATGGCTGCGGCCACCGCCAAATCTGCAGCGGGCTCAACTAACTTTAAACCACCGACGACATTGATAAAGATATCGTTGTTCGAAAGGCGTACATCTAAATGACGATCCAAAACTGCCGTCAATAAATGCAGACGATTGACGTCAATACCCAAAGACGTGCGACGAGGCATTGGCATATGGGTGGAAATTGTTAAGGCCTGAACTTCACACAAGAGTGGTCTGGTCCCTTCCATTGATGCAAACACGGCAGAACCAATTAATTGATCCCCACGCTCTTCCAGGAAAAGTTCGGAAGGATTTGAAACTTCCTCTAGGCCTTTAGAGTTCATTTGGAAAACACCCAATTCATGGGCAGCACCGAAGCGGTTTTTTAAAGCCCGCAACAGACGGAAATCGTAAGACGTATCACCATCAAATGAAAGAACGCAGTCCACCATATGCTCAAGCACTTTAGGGCCGGCAATGGCTCCATCTTTTGTGACGTGGCCAATAAGAATGACGGCGATGCCTTCTTGCTTTGCCAGGCTCATCAAATGACCCGCGCATTCACGAACTTGAGAAACCGAACCCGGTGCAGCCTGCAAATCTGACAAGTACATGGTTTGAATTGAATCCACGACCAAGACGTCGGGCTTTTTATGGCGGGCAAGTTCCATAACATTGTGAAGGTTACTCTCAGCCCCCACCTCGATCAATGGGGAACGAATCCCTAAACGGTGAGCGCGAGATCCAGTTTGAGAAATGCTTTCCTCGCCAGAGATATACAGTACTTTGTGTTTATTCGTCGCAAGACCACCGGCCATTTGCAAAAGCAAAGTCGATTTGCCGATTCCCGGTGAACCGCCCAATAAAACGAAGCTGCCACGAGCTAAACCACCGCCCAAAACACGATTGAGCTCTTCAAACCCCGTATTAAAACGATCGAGCTTAATTTCTTCAAGGCTTTGGTCTAGGGATACGGGTTTGGAGGAAACACCTGTTTTTTCAGTGCCGCCGCTAGTCGACCACCCACGCGTTTTGGGCTCATCCAGTTGCAATTCCTCAACGAAGGAATTCCACGCACCGCAGTCAGAGCATTTGCCCTCCCACCTTGGTCGCTGGGCCCCGCAATTTTGACACGTATAGATCGTTTTATTTTTCGATTTTGCCATAGATATTCGGTATCATTATTCCTATGTAGTGACAAGGAGTGTGACGACATGCGGACCACAGTTAAGTCTGTTTTAATTTCTTTGATCGTTGGACCCATAGCTTTTGCGCAATCTGGTAAAGACGAATTGGATTCCTTTAAAAAAGCTTTGGATCAATTTAAAGCGACGAAATATGAGCTGGCGATTCCAGCATTTCAGGATATCGCCAAAAACCAAACAGATCTTGAAGAATACGCTCGTTATTACTTGGCAGAGTCATTTATGAAAGTCTCGAAGTTTGACGAAGCCAACCAAGAGCTTGAGAAAATTCAAACTTTGTCTCCGAACGTAAAGATGAGCATCGACGTGCAAAATCTTATGGGCCAAGTCGCTTTAGAAAAAAAATCCTATAAGCAAGCGTCCTTGCTTTTCACGAAGCTTGAAAAGCGCACGCGCAATACCGAAGACTACCCTGAGGTTATTTACAATTTGGCCTTGGCTGAAAAAGGTTTGGGTAAGCACGCAGCCATGTGCAAGCTTTTGGTCAAACTTTATGAACGAAACCCAGGATATTCGAAGGTTCAAGATTGGGGCGTAGATTTAGCTGCCAATAAATTTGATGGCAAAGAGACCGGCTGTCAGGTTACGACAGAGGATTTCCGCACACGTGTCAGATACTTGTTGTGGGCAGGCCTTGATCAAAAAGCCCAAGCCGAAATCAACACGATGAAAGTGAACCTGGCTAAAACTGATAAATATTTGGCCGACAAACTTCAAGCGCAATTCTATTTACAAGAAGGCGAGCTTGGTAAAGCGGTTGATATGTTGAAGCCTTATTACGAGCCGAAAAAACGTGATTTTGACTATTTGATTTTATTTGCGAATGCCTCGGCTCGTGCCGGAGAAGTGCAATTGGCTGTGGGTTCTTACTATGCAGCGTATAAGTTGAATCCGCGTTCAAAAACAGGCCGCCAAGCTTTGTATCAATCTGCATTTCTAAGTTATCAATTTCAAGACTACGACGGAGCCGCTCGCCGATTCCAAGAATTCATGAAGTTGTATCCCACTTCAGGATTAAGCAAAGATGCAAAATGGCATTTGGCTTGGTTGAAGTATTTAAAAGGGGACTACCAAGGTTCTTTCAAAGCCTTGAATGAACTTAAAACTCTTAAGCATAAAAACAAGCGTGCGTGGAAATCATTTCCTGAGGACCGCGTGAACTATTGGATGGCGATGAGTCTTTTCCGCCAAGGTAAGATGGAACCAGCTCGAGTGATGATGAACAACATGGCGAAAGATCCATTGCTTGGTTATTATTCAATCGCGGCGCAAGCTCGTCTTAAAAAAATGGAAGCTATGCCGCTATTAAAAATGGCGCAAAGCCCTTTGCCAACTCAGCCGCGCGTGATTTCACGTTTTTCTGCAAGTGAGTTTTTGACGCCGTCTCTTGAGGACACTTATCGTGGCGACGACTCTGAATCAGAAGAAAATCTGGTGATGACTCAGTACTCTGCGGATGATGAAAAAGACACGGAAGAAGAAGCAGAAAATGCTGAAACTGATGATAAATCGGTGGAAGTTGTAGATTCTGAAACCCAACCTTCAGCCGATGGCTCTGTAAATAAAACAGCTTCCTTTTCAAGCCCGGTCCTGATGAAACGTTTCGAGCGTGCTCGTGATTTGATGATCATCGGTGAAAACGAATGGGCGCGTTGGGACCTTTATGACATCGAAAGAAAAACAGCCAATCGTGAATACCTTAGAACTTTGATGGGTGAGTACAGCACCGCTGGTCACTTCAATCGTTCTTCTTATATTGCCCAAGTGACGTTCGGTGGTCAAAGAGCGGCCCACGGTGTGGAAGGTGTTCGTTACCTTTGGGAACTGGCTTACCCACGTGCCTATTCAGATGCAGTTGAAAAATACACGAAAAGTTTCAAAGTTCCCGATGAGCTTGTCTGGGGTATCATGAGAGCGGAAAGCTCTTATCGCCGTGATGCGATTTCTCCGGTCGGAGCGTTGGGGTTGATGCAAGTGATGCCGTTCACAGGTTACAAAGTGGCGACCTTAGTAGGCGATAAAGAATTTAAACCACCTCAATTATTACAGCCTGAAATTGCGGTGAAAATTGGTTCTCGTTATTTGAAACGTTTGATGGACCGTTTTGATAACACCATTCCGTTGGTGGCCGCTGGTTACAATGCGGGACCTCACCGTGTTAAAAACTGGTTGGTATCTTTCGGTGCCTTGGAAACAGATGAATTTATTGAGCACATTCCATTCTTGGAAACGCGCAATTACGTAAAACGTGTGGTTTCAAATGCGTACGTGTATTCCAAACTTTATGGTGGTAAACAGCAAAAAGATCTTTTCCCATACTTAGCTGAAGCGGTTCCGGTGAAAGTAAATGCGGAGTTAGTCGGCAAAGAAAACTGGGACGACATTTAACGCAAGATCGACGCCCAACCACTGCGTTGCTGCGTCGGCGGCGTATGTTCATACGCCTTTCTCCTGGCGCCGTGTGTTTGGGCGCCGCTCTTGCGTTAAATGGGGCTTTTTGGTTTTTGGGTCGGGGATGGTTTAGATAGGATTTTCTTTCTTGGTAAATGCGGGTCGTTTTATCTTTAAAAAGCTTTTGGAAATTTTGAGCTCGCTGGCTGTGTTGGCGGTGCTTAGTTTTTTGTTGCTTAAGCTTTTGCCGGGTGGGCCTTTTGATGAAGACCTCGCATTGAATCCTTTGGTGCGAGAGACCCTCTCTAAGCAGTGGGGGCTTCATGAATCCGTTTTTCAACAAAGTTTAAAATATATCGGCAATGTCTTTACTGGGGATCTGGGTGTTTCTATGGTGCGCCCGGATCAAACGGTGGTATCCATTATTGGTCAGGGCCTAGTGAACTCTATGGGATTGAATCTCATAGCTCTTTTCTGTGTTCTGGTGGGATCTTTTGGCATTGCGATTTTAGCGATGCGTTTTCGTGGCAGTTGGTTTGATCGAGCCGTTGATCAGTTGATGATAGCGTTTTTGTCTTTGCCAAGTTTGTTCTGGGGTCCTTTGTTGATTTATCTTTTTGGATTCTATTTCAATCTTTTGCCTGTGGCCTTTTTGACGGGGCCCGCGAATTATATTTTGCCTGTTTTGACTTTAAGTATGCGACCGTTGGCATCGTTGGTTCGTCTCTTGAAAACCTCTTTGACTGAAAACTATCATTTGGATTATGTGCGCACCGCTAAAGCCAAAGGTTTGGGCGAGTGGGGGATTCTGATTCGTCATGTTCTAAGAAATTCGATGATTCCTTTCTTAAGTTATAGTGGACCACTGTTGGTGGGATTGTTGTCGGGATCTTTTCTGGTGGAAATGTTGTTTGCGATTCCAGGATTGGGCGGGCAGTTTATCATGGCTGTCGGCGATCGTGATTACACGCTTATCGTCGGTCTGTCGCTTTTTTATGGCAGCTTGTTGATTGTGATGAACTCGGTGATCGACGTTATCATGAGAATGGTGGATCCACGTTTAAGGGAGGAAGCATGAAAAAGCTTCCGGTCATTTTTGCCACCACATATTTGTCGGTTTTGGTTTTTTTGGTATTGATAGGCCCCGCTTTGTTTTCGGCGTCGGCTTTGCAGCAGAATGTGGACTCTTTGTTGTTGTCTTCAAGCTCTGCGCATTGGTTCGGGACCGATTCCCTGGGACGAGATTTGTTTGCCCGAGTTCTACAAGGGGGCCGTGTTTCTTTGTTAGTCGGAGTCGTATGCTCCGTGATGACCTTTCTGATTGGTTTTGTATACGGGTCCGTCGCGGGCTGGATGGAAGGTCTTGGTGACAAAATAATGATGCGCTTTTGCGACATCGTCATGGCGATTCCCAGTTTTATTTTAGTATCCGTTTTATGCCTGAGTGTGCAGTTGTTATTGCCAATCGAAGATCCTCATTGGCGTGCTTTGTGGGGATTGTGCATTGGTATATCCGCGACTCACTGGATGAGCATTGCCCGTGTGACTCGCGGGATGGTGCTGGAGGTAAAACGCAAACCTTTCGTCGAAGCAGCCATCGCATTAGGCGGAACGCGCCGTCATATTCTGGTGTATCATGTTCTGCCGAATATTTTGAACACTTTGTTGGTGTTAGTTGCTCTTCAGATACCCACTAATATCCTGTATGAAAGCTTTATGAGCTTCATCGGGCTTGGCGTGCATCCGCCTTACACAAGCTGGGGAATCTTAATGCGC
>JBJTMR010000066.1:0-1910 GCA_046070625.1 Bdellovibrio sp.
CTTTTTCTTCATACAAGCGCAAAGCCTTTAAGCTCAGTCCCGTTATTTTGCTAAATTCACCAATTAAAAACCAATCTTTCATGCTGTCCTCCATGAAAGGATCAAGTCCGCCCCTGGGGCAAGGTAAAATGGAATTTTTAGCTTTTTAAAATAATGACGGAGGCCGTCACACAATCACCTCTGCCACAGGTGCCGCGATGCCACGAAGAGCCTCACACCCAAGGCTTAAAGACGGAACCAACTTTCCCAAAAAAGGCAATTCCGCTACGGGTGTATAAGATTCCCTCTTCCGCTCTGGCCACTTTCTTTTTGATATTTATACCTATTGTGTTGAGCACACAGCATCTGAAGATTACTAATTTCATCAGAGCCTCCAGCCCAAACAGACTGACGGTGATCATTTTGCAGGAACCTTGTACTTCCGCAAGTCTTGCCGGTGACGTTGTCTTTGTACTGGCAGCATTTATCGCGATTTAAAATGAGTTTCTTCAAAGCAGTGCTCAATGGTTTACGACTTGGCTTTGTGCTGAATTTGGAGCTGGCTTTTATCCCATTTTCACTTTTACTTATCTCGCTGCGTTTTTTTGAAATCTTAACTTCAGTGCGACGGTGAATTTCCTTTTGCGCCAAGTAGGTCATAGTTTCCGCCCACTTCTTTTCTGGAACTGCATGGGCAATAAGATCCTGAGCCTTCTTTAAAATCGCCATTTGTTCTTTACTGAACGTAATAGTCAAAGTGACAGACTCATCGCGATGATTCTTTTCCTTGTTTTCGCTAAAGACTGGCAACGATAGCGCCTGACTTAAGATAACTTCCGTCTGTTGTTGGGTGGTGTGTTCAATGCGGCTTAAGAGTTCTCTCTTTTCTTCTAAATCAAGTTTGCGATCCTCAACCTTCTGCACGGTTCTAACCGCTTGTTGAACTTTGGAAAGTTGCGATAAATTTAAAGCTCCACTTTCAATTTTCTCTGCCACCCCAGGAATGTCCCGTAAAAGTCTGGCCGATTCAATGCGACGGAGCGCGGCTGAAGAACTGTAGCCGAAACCCTGCACTAGATACTCATAAAGGCTGGGATAGGCTTTATCTAGATATAATCTTCTTGAATCAATCTCGGCAATACACTCTAAAACCAAATGTGTAATCCTCCGTTCTGTCTGTACAAGTTTTCCAAAACGAGAAAGTAATTCCGTATTCGATAGAAACGAGACCTTTATCGAAGGTGCTAAATCTTCTGAGAAGCGCGTTGTCACATTTTCCGATTTAATTGCGGTTGTTGTATTCACTTTAGTCTCCTCAAAATCACACCGCAGTTTTCGTGGCGGGTGTAGAATTTAGAGAACTATACCACCGGTTTTTCGTATTGATTTTCGAGGATTTCTACAGATGCAAATGCTTTTAGAAAGCACACTGCAACCGCTCTATAACGTCCCAGAGCTATCCCTGTTGAAAGATTTAAAACAACAGCAGAAGGATCGCGAAGAAATAGCTAACTCCGCATAGACGGCTAATGGTGAATTCGGAAGAGCGCCTCAAGTGAAATTTTATTACAACTTAAATATTACGCAGCAATCCAAATTGAATAGTCATAACAAGTCGACCAACTAGACATTCACACCCGCTACGGAATTCGAACTACTTACTTACTTATTTCACAACGAAAAAGCGTAGACCCCAGGCATATGATGAATTTCGAAAGAAGCCTCCGCCCCTAATAAACTCTTTGTCTACAACGACTGCGTCCTGCCACCATCGACGGGCACATTGATGCCGTTGATATAAGACGCTGCGGGGCTCACCAAAAAGGCAATGGCTTCTGCCACCTCGCGAGGTTCTCCGATACGTTTTAGCGGTACGGAATCTTTCCACTGATTTTCCACGTCTTCCACAGAGCCTTTTGCTTTCTCTGCAG
>JBJTMR010000067.1:0-2375 GCA_046070625.1 Bdellovibrio sp.
TCCATCACAGGCAAAACTTCATTTATCGAGATTAGAGCAACCAGTGCCATTGGGAATTTAAAAATCGCCCTTACTGGGCGTAACGGTGCTGATGGGCAAGATGGTCTTGATCAAGCTCGTGCAACGGGCAAAGCTATTCCGCCAGCACAAGCGGCAAATGGAGCGAATGGACAGGACGGGCAAACGACTCTTCCAAAACCATGCAATATGCGAAACTCCGATTCAGGGTGCGTCCCTCCAGAACCTAAGTGCAACGTTCAACCAACGAACGGCAGCAATGGCGCTGACGGCCTTCCAGGGTTCGATGGCCTTGACGGCGTCAATGGAGGAGCCACTGGCAACCTCTTTGTTGATATAACCGATGATAGTCAATTTGCCCTAGAAGTCTATCGACGCCCAGGCAAAGGCGGTCGTGGGGGCATAGGATCCCCAGGACAACTCGGAGGCAAAGGCGGCGCTCCCGGCAATAACAAAAAAATCTGCAGATCTGCACAACCAGGAAGCAACGGTAAAGATGGTGAGGCCGGTAAAAATGGCGCAGATGGCAAGGACGGACAAGCAGGCGAAGTCGTCACCAGAGTTAAAAACATTAAGTTCCTATGAATAAGATTCGCCAGATGAACCTTAAGAACACTAAGCGCGTAATCTAAATTTTAAGTTTAATCTCAAGCGGAAAATGATCTGAGCCCAAGACGGTATGATGTACTTGGGCTTTTAGAACTTCAAAGCCGCGAACGAAGACGTGATCTAATTTTAAAATACGACCATCGTTTTCCAGATCCAGATGTTCAAGGCCGAGCTCTCGGAAAATCGACTTCATGATCATGTAGCGCTTCACATTCCACGTATTAAAGTCACCCGCCAAAACCACAGGTCCTTCGAAAGAAGAAATTCTTGCGGCAATTTCATACAAGGACGCCGTAAACGCCGTGGTAGTCACAAAATTCAAAACGTGAGTGCAGACGAAAAGAACAGTCTTACCATCTACGTCATATTCGCTAAATAAAGTAAGCTTGGGTGTCAGCCAGAAAAACTCCCGCGCACTGGAGCGAATAAAATCCACCGCTTTCGGTGTGACCTTCGAACCGATCGCCACACCTGTGCTGGAGAAATCTTTTTTATAGTGAAAGCTTTGAGCTAAATGCCATTCGTAGGCAGAGAAATCTTTTTGCCACAAAAGCGGCATCTTGTTATCGACAAGAGCCTCCTGCAAAAGGATAAAATCTTTCCCACTGCCGTGCTTGCGAAAATCGTTTTCAAAAATATGCGCCTTTTGACCCTTAAAGACATTCCAAACAAAAACGTTTAGCTCTGACAACGGAGACAAACTGCTCGTCGCCTCCCCGATCTTTACTAAAACATTTTCCTTTGCTGGAATGACAAACGGAACCATATACGCTCTATTTCACTTTGCTTAAATATTTTTCATCAATTTCAGAAACTACCAATTGCTGAGATGCGAGTCGCTCTTGTTCCGCCAACAACGTCGATAAGTAACGTTCACTGCCACTTGGGACGATGACCACGATGTTCTTTCCGCGGTTTTCTTCTTTCGCCGCTTGCCTTAAGCCGGCTGCGATGGAAGCGCCCGAAGAAATTCCGACCGGGATGCCTTCTTTTTTAATAACCTCGCGTGCCATTTTCAGGGCTTCATCAGAAGACACCTGTTCAATTCCATCGACGATTTTGGTATCCATCACCGAAGGAACAAATCCTGCCCCAATACCTTGTATCTTGTGCGGTCCTGGCTTACCACCTGATAGCACCGGGCTTTCAACGGGCTCTACGGCAATCATTTTTACAGAGGGCTTTTTCGCTTTCAAAACTTGACCGACACCGGTGATTGTCCCAGAAGTTCCTACCCCACTAATGACCATATCCACTTGCCCATCCGTATCGCGCCATATTTCAAGGGCTGTGGTTTCTTTATGGCTCGCAGGGTTGGCTGGGTTGTCGAATTGCTGTGGCATCCAGCTATTTTTATTTTTCTCGGTTAGCTCCATCGCTTTCGCGATCGCCCCCTTCATCCCTAATGGCCCCGGAGTCAGCACAATATTAGCACCTAAAAGAAGCAACAGTGTGCGGCGCTCTTGCGACATTGTTTCAGGCATCGTCAGCGTCAAAGAATATCCCTTTGCCGCAGCCACGAACGCCAGAGCAATTCCTGTATTCCCGCTGGTGGGCTCGATGATTTCCATTCCGGGCTTCAGAATGCCGTTCAGTTCAGCTTGTTCAACCATAGCTAAACCGATGCGGTCTTTGACTGAACTCAGGGGATTAAAAAACTCTAACTTCAGAAGAAGATTTCCGGGAAGTCCCTTCCCGAGTCTTTGCATTTGCACTAGAGGAGTTTGACCGATGGTTTTGGTGATATC
>JBJTMR010000068.1:0-15570 GCA_046070625.1 Bdellovibrio sp.
ATGTCTTTAATAATGGACGATATAAAATACTTCCTTACGATCAGTGAAACCCTGAACGTCACCAGAGCCGCAGCCATCATTGGGATATCTCAGCCAGCGCTGAGTTATTCGATGAAAAGGCTGGAAAATGAGTTGGGCGGCTTGTTATTTGTCAGGCTAAAAAATGGACTTCAGCTGACAAAGCTAGGGGAGGAATTCAAGCAACGATCTCGTCGCCTTTTGTATGAGTGGGAGCAGGCGCAAAATTTAGCCAATCCCGAATCGGGCCTTGTTCAGGGCAAATACACAATCGCAATCCATCCCTCCGTGGCTCTTTACACGCTCGGATCTTTTATGCCGAAACTGCAAACAGAATTCCGGGGACTCGATTTTAACTTTATTCATGGTCTTTCTCGGGAGATGACCGAAAAGGTTATCAGTTGGGAGGCGGATTTTGGTGTGGTTGTGAATCCGATCAAACATCCCGACCTTGTTATCAGTACCTTGTGCCGCGATGAAGTCACAATTTTTCACGCCAAGACTGCACAAGATAGATTGATCTACGATCAAAATCTGGCGCAGTCACAATACATACTCAAAAAAATCGACAAGAAGATCAATTTTAGCAGTGTCGTTAATTCCGCAAGTCTTGAGGTCGTGGCAAAATTAACGTCCTTAGGCATGGGATACGGTCTTTTGCCGGAGCGAGTGGCTTCGCAGTATCCGCATCTGAAAAAGTTGAATGATGGCCCGGTATTCAAAGACGAAGTCTGTTTGGTTTACCGGCCTGAAAAACACAACAATGTGGTCAGTAAAAAGATCATTCAGATTATTAAGTCGGCCGACTATTAAAATCCACCAGGGGAAAGATTATCGATCTTTGGTGCTGTCCCATTCAAGTCTGAGACGGCCTTGATAATAAACTCCGCATGAGTACTTACATTGGTGAACTCTGCAAAACCAGCGCAGTTGTCAGCATTGTTATAGGCTCCGCGAGTAATTCCGACCACGGTCAGGGTGCCTTGGCTGTTTTTTAAATAAGCCGGGCCACCGGAATCGCCAAAACACACACCCACGCCACGGCGTTGATCTATGACCAAATGAGTGTACCAGTATCTGTTCAGAGTCACCGTGGCTGACTGCAATTTTGTGGGTATTTTAGATTCGCCATCGACGGTCGTTCCCCAACCCGCGATCGTGAGTTCGGTTTCTAGGTTTAATTGTTTGAGTGGTGCGATGATCGGGACGGGCTGATAGTTTGCAGGAAGAGCTAAATCGAATTTGATCACCGCAACGTCATTGATACCAGTAACTGTCTCGCCATTTTGGGAACGAACTTTTTGATATCCGGGATTGTAAATCCAGACCGAAGCGGTTTTTTCTAAAGAGAGGTCATAGTTGTCTCTGTCGTGGCCAAAATACAGAGTCATTTCCACGTCTTCCATTTCGAAGGGAATCACACAGTGGGCTGCTGTCAGAATGATGTCTTTTGAAATCAAGGTTCCAGTGCAGGTAACTTTGAATTTGCCCTGTTGATATTTTCCAATGGCAACCGTTGAATGAATCACCAAGGAATCTGCTGGGGCATCATGGCCGCCAAGTACAGAGGCCGTCGTTTCGTTAAGCTTGCCACAGCCCATAAGAGCTAAAGTTCCGATAAAGGCTAGCAGAGAGAGTTTTAGAACGAAATTCATAAGAGCCCCTTAGATATGATTTCTAGGGGCTAACACACTATTGTTGTGGGGCTGAGTTTTATTTCTGTTTTTGGATAAATTATAGTGAAGCTTCGACCAAACCCCCGGTGTTTGCCCCAGGGGGGGTGCACCTAGTTTTGAAAACGCAAGGCTCTGAGGACGCCGCTTCGGTCTGCCAAAAGCAATAAGTCTTTGTACGGCACGATATTGGTATAAGTTCCGCTCCATTTTCCTGCGGGTTTCCAGACGGACAGCAATGATTGGTTTGCTCTGGAATAAATATAAAGTCCTTCGGTGCCCGGCAAAAGAATACGATCCTGGGAATCGATCACAACGGAAGCATAGCTTGCCCCTGTTGTGGGAACTTGAAGGGCCCATTCTAGTTTACGATTTTTTAAGTCAAACTGATAAATCTTCCCGAAAAGATCGGCCACCAACAGATGATCTCCCAGAACGATCGGTTTGCTGATCAGCGCTCCGGTGGTGTTAAAAGAAAAGTACTCCTGACCATTGTCTTTTTGATAACAAGTTAGTTGGCCATAGTGAGTATTTTTATTTACGTCTCCGATTGAAAAGCAGACGATATTTTCCCACAGAACTGGAATGCCCCAGCTTGATGTGGGTAAAGCCTTTTCCCAAAGCGTTTTTCCTGATTGCAGGCTTACCGCAAACACCTTGGTGGGCGTTTCTTCAAATCCAGCTTCCAAGCCTGATCCGACATAGGCGCGTTCACCGTCTGTGGCAGGAACAGAGTCGATATGTCCCAACGAAGCCTGCCACAATTTGCCCATAGTTTCGGGGTTGATGGCATAGAGTCCATCTTTACCAGCTGGGAATAAAAGAAGGTCTTGATCCTGACTTTTCGCTAAGACACCAGCTCTTTCAATATGTCCACCCGTTGCAAAGGCGCCCAGGAACTTCCCTGACTTTAAATCAAAGGAATAAAGACGCGCATTGTGAGTCAGATGAGTCCCTTCACCGGCGAAGATGCGGTTGTCTGAAACAATCGGAGAAACCATGACCGGTTTCCCGATTTCGAAATGACGAACCACTTCGCCTTTTGAAAGGTCAATCTCGATGATTCGGCCTTGATCCAAACCCGCAAAGAGGGAATCCCCCTTCACAAGGGGGGAACCAAAGATAGCGCTTTTTAGCGGAAGCTCCCAGATGACTTCGAGATTGTGTGATTTGCCTTGCGTATCTTTTACTGAAGAAGAAAGATTTCCGGCGATGGCATTTTCATAATTTCGGTCAGAGGCCTTTGGCGAAGAATTTTGAAGTTGCACCCACCACAGAGGGTAGGGGCCATCATAAATGTATCGTCCCCCTTTGATCGCACCATAGACAATCAAGTTGGAGGCGAGTGCCAATAAAAGCACCTTGGGTTTCATCAAGACTTCAAAAAGCCTTTTCGGCCCTTCAGCTTTAAGTTCCACACCAAAGAATGCGGCAACCCATGTTGCAACACTGGTCAGAATCATTCCAATGATTGTGAACGGTAAGACCACTGTTGGAATAATGGCTAGCTTAGTTGCTTCGTCTAATTGTCCCGTGATTTCCATCAATCCAAACACGTTCACCTTCCTTAAATAAATGGCTTGCTCCGCGAATTTCTCCTACGGCAGGAAGCCCCATTTCTCGCGCAACAATGGCACAATGAGATAACACTCCACCGCGAGCCACAATAACGCCCTTTGCTTTTTCAAATAGCGGCGTCCAGCCTGGATCCGTAGCTTCCGCGACCAAGATGTAATTATCGGGCCAAGAATCTAAATCCTCTTCTTCGGGATTATTCACGACATGGACAATACCGTGAGCAATGCCTGAAGATAAAGAAACACCTTTGGTTAGAGTTTCTGCGGCAATGGTGCCCGGATCCTCTGTTAAAACTTTTTTCAAATCACTCAAAGAAAAAATCATTGGCAGGTCCACCGATTTTAAACACTGAGCCTTTTGTTTCCGTTGGTGGATCAAAGAACGCAGCTCCGATAGATCTTGGTTCGGACTCAGAGTGAAAATCTCGTCCAAATTCAGCCAGAAAATATCTTTATCTAATTTTGTCTGCGACCCAATGTTCAGCGCAAGCCAACGAATTTGCGCGTAGGGTTTCATCACTTCCATTTTAATTTCTTCACGAATTTGCAAAAGTTTTTGAAGCTCCGCAAATTCCTGTTTGAAAATCGGGCGTCTTAAGTTGGAAATTTTCTGGATGATTTGTTCCAACAGTTCATTTGTTTGGGTGGCTAGTGGCTTCGACTGTCCACTTTTAAACTGAGGCTGCTTTGTTTCTATCCAACGTGGATGAGAAAGCTCCAATTCCCCAACACCGCGATGACCATAGCGTCCCAGAAAGCTGTTCCATCTTTCTTCAGAGTCTTGAACCTTCTTCAAATCCAGATTCATTTCACTGGCCAGAGTTTGCACGCTGGTGCCGGTAAGCAATTGCAAAGAATCCGAGGAGTCCTTTTTGCCCAGATCTTTCTCTATAAGTGCTAAGATTCCCTGAGTGGTGGATTCAATAAGAAGTGTCAGCAAGAAGGTGCCTTGCATAACTGTCGAGCTAAAGGAATCGCAAAGAGACTTCAGTTTTTGCTGTTGAATCTCAAGAGAATCATTTTCACAGTCTGCTTTCAAAGCAAACGCATCTTTGTCCGAGTGGGAAGATGACTTGGCAAATTGCAAAGCCTTGATCGCAAGATCCTTTCGGCCAGTTTGAATTTTCCAAGCCACTTGGGCCATTTTGAAAATACCGTAAGGCGCCCGGGCCAAAGTATCTACGGTCATCTTGTTCCAAGAAAACTCAAGATGAGGACGCGGGTGGGGCTCAATGCGATAAGGGGATTTACCAAAATAGACGGGCTCTAACGATTTAAGATTCAAGTAAGCTCGGCCATACACACGATCAAGCAGGCTGATGTTTTCAGATCTGTGCCCTAAGCCTTCATATCCAATAAATTTAAGTGCCAAATCAAAAGCTTGGTTTTCTTTGAAAGTTCGTTGCCAAAGATCGAAGGTTAGCTCTGAAGGAAGGCCTGTCCATTCCGCAAAGGTATGGCCATCCCAAGAAGTATCTAAAGAAAACTGTTGGGACAGTCGTTGCCATTCTTGATCTAAAGTTTTGCGATTATTTGAGGGGGCTCCTTGAGCCGTAATAGGACGGGACTGAAGAATCCAAAAGATCCCGTCTTGATCAATGGCCCATTCCATGTCGACTTTGTAGCCGAATTCCTTTTCGACTTTTAAGCCCCAATGCACAATCGTTTGCAAATATTCGGGGCGCCAATTTTTTGGTGTCGCCGAAGAGTTATTTTGATCGAAACGAAAAGGGGTGACTTGACCAGAAACAAGTTGCTCGCCTTGACCTTCGACGACTTCCACGAGCCAAGAACTATCGGCTTGACGGGGATCTACGGAAAAAAAGACGCCCGAGTATTGGGAGTCGATCATGCGTTGGACAAGGACATGCATCGGGATTTGAGGCTGATCAAAATGCGAAGCATAGGTTTTGCTCGCAGTACGGTGGACCGCTTGGAAACAGGTCTTGACGGCAGCCTTGAGGTCTTCGGCACTCTGAATGTGCAAGAGTGTGACAAATTGACCTGCATAACTAAAGTCACCGCTGTCTTCACCAGAAGCCGAGCTGCGCACAGCTACGGGGAAGGATCCCATTTTAGCCCACCATTCAAGAAGGGGGGCGTATTCCTCTGGACTTTGTGGTTCTTGAAAAACAACAGAACCGGGAGGAACGGGAAAATCTTTTTGGAGAAGGTGGGCGAGGGTTGCGGCTTTGCCCCCCATGTAGTGAACTTCCGCGTCAGTAGCTTTGCGAATGTCCTGAAATGCAGAGACGTCCATGGTCATAATTCGATCCTCTTGGAGTCTCTGTTAGCACTATTTAGGAGGTGGATCAATTTCCAAAAATAAATAGGATGAGGTTTGAGGATGGTGGATGCTCGCTGCGTTAGCGTTTAACCGTGCGAGCTTCGGAAACAGAGGCTAAGCGCCTTTGGTTCTTCGGTGCTGAAGTCTTCGCAACTTTTTGCGGAGTCTTTTTACCAAGAGCGGCCAGAGCTTTATTTCGCAGCATCTTTTCTTGGTCTTTCGTGTCAGAGCTCGCAGGAGCCCTTCCCTTAGGGGAACTTACAGGTGCTTGAGCGATTTGCTGAAGGGCTTTTTTAGCTCTGACTCCAGCTAATTCCAGAAGGTCGATACTGGCAGCGCGTTCTTCCCATTTCGACGATTGATTCAGGGCTTTGGTTTTAAGCGTCGTTAAATCATCTTGTGACAGATTTTTCACCTGAAAGCGCACCAGCAATTGATGGTGTTTTCTATCGATCTTTTTATCGAGATGACTTTTAACCTCTTGTTCGATGAGAACTTGGGCCAGGTTAAAGCCACCTTTTTTTGCCGCATCAGTGATCACGAGAGCGTGAGGGGTGATGGTCGGAGCCGGTGATACTTTAGTCACTTCAGCCATTCCGATCAGACCAATGAACATGAAAAATACAACGCCGAAGACAATGTGCCCATGATAACGCGACATAGTTCCCCCTGTCCCGTATTCCTTACAACTCTTGTGCCTGCTAAAAACGCGTTAGATTGGCCGGCGCCTTATATTTTCGGCGACAAACTCGACACTGTCGTAACAACGATCACTAAAACCTGGCCCGAAGCTGGTCTGTCTCAATTCGGGAGGGGGTTTGTTTTAAGGACACTTCGCAGCTACACCAAATAGCATTCCGACATTCAGCAGGCGTCCATTAAAGACATTGATATCTTTTGAATGGCAGGCTTTTGCCAAGATCATTCGTTTAAGGTCGGCTCCCCGGGCTTGCGGATATTTTTCTTTTAAAAGGGCAGCGGCTCCGGAGACTACAGGTGCTGCGCCTGAAGTTCCATTAAATATATGAACGCCTGACGAGAAAGCATCATAAGTGGCAATGCCATCCCCAACATCTCCAGAGGGAGCTGCGATATCGACGGCGGGCCCATACACCGAATAGTGGGTCGAGTGAACTGGCATATTCAAACCAATGGTGCCCACCACAATGACGTTGTCCCAGGTGCTTTTTAGGTCTGTGCGGCGATCTCCGGTGTTACCCGAAGATATGACCAGCAAACTTTTTTTGAACTTACGTGAGCCCACGGCCTTTCGGACATCGCGAAGCATGTCTTCGTCAAAGGTTACAGACAGATTGATCACCGAGGCATTGCGCTGAATTGCATAGATGGTGGCGTCGATCACGTCTTCGCGAAGACCGCCGTCTTTCATGGTTACCAAGGGGAGAATAGTGACGTCCGGAGCGACGATGGTCACGATTCCTGCGACCGGAGTACCATGTCCCGAATAATCAACCATCGTTGCGTCGTCGGTAATAAAGTTCCAACCGGGAATAAGATTTTTTCTAAGGGCCGGAACTGAAAAACTGACGCCCGAGTCGATCACAGAAACTAACACTCCTTTGCCCGTTACAGGTAGGTCGTTGTGATTCAAAGAAATCAGTGTTTTTAAGCGTAGATTGTGCGGGTCTAAAGCCACTTCTTGGGGCTGAGCGAAAAGAGGTGTGTTTAAGGCCGTTAGGAGTGTGAAGAGAAGAAGTTTACGCATGCTTTTGTTTATAGCGGTGCCCCCGTACGGACGGGAAACAAAATGGCCTTTTTGAAAATAATGGTCAGGGTGTCCAAAATTCAGACACACGGAGACCGCTCATTTCAGCCTCGAGGCACGTTAGGTGAACGTTATGAAAGCGAAGCTAGCCCTTGGATCAGTGACAAATGGCCAGAATTGAAGGGGGCCGAATTTCCAAAGCTCTTAAATTTTCATATTCTGAAGGCAGTGCTGTCAGACAGCACAGAGAGATAGGCATGCAGAAATATAGAAGATATTTGTTAAAAGCCTTTGTAGGCGTAGGCGGACTGTTCCTGGTTTCTAAGTTCTTTAAAACTCGGGCTTTGAGCGGTGAAGAATCACAGGATTTCTCTTCTGAATCTCCATTAAAGAAAGAACGGACCATCGGAAAAACAGCACGTCGTAAATTTGAAAGCCTTCAGTGGAAACGGCTGTCGTTGAATAATCCCGATGCCATTAAAACCGAATACAAAGTTGTGGTTATTGGTTCCGGTTACGGTGCATCAGTTGCTGCGGCTCGTTTGTCAGAAAAGGTAGGCGGGGAATTGTGTTTGTTAGAACGTGGTCGTGAGTTCGTTCCAGGTGAATACCCTTCAGGGCCGACGGCCGCATTAAAAAATGTCCGTCTTGATGGCGTTCTTCGTCCGATGGGGAAAGACAATTCAAACCAATTGGGCCTGTTCAACTTAACCTCCACTGGTGGAATGGATGTGGTGACTGGGAATGGCTTGGGGGGTGGTTCGAATATCAACGCCAATGTCATTCTGGAACCGTTAGAAGAAGTTTTCACAGGTGAAGTAGCCAACATCAACAAAAATGGCCCGGCAAAAAAATGGCCTCTACAGATCGAAGATTTTCGCCCGTACTTTAAAAAAGTCAGAACTATGCTGAAAGCGGAACGCTTTCGCGCTGGTGTGTGGGTAGAAGATGGAAAGGGCGGACATTGGGAGATTGATTCTCAATTGAAATCTCAGTGGAAGAAAAATTTGGCGGGTTTTGGTTTTCAGGAACAAGATTTTGATCAACTTATTCCAGAGCAACGCAGATCCCAGCTGATGCGCCAATTCGCAGGGAAATACAGAAGAAGTCTGAAAAGCAAAAGTTCCGATTTGAATTCCAAGCTCGATTTTGAAATGGATGCGCCGCCGTTGGCCGTAAACCTTTCTAATTACGACACAGGCATCAGTGGTCGCATGAATCACGTCGGTGTGCCGCAACGTCTTTGCAATCAATGTGGTGACTGCGTGTCAGGTTGTAATACGGGAGCCAAGAACACCTTGATTATGAACTATCTGCCATTGGCAAAAAACCATGGGGCCGAGATGTTTACACAAGTTGAAGTGGATTATGTCGAAAAGCTCGAAGGTCACAAGCGTCGTTATCGTGTTCACTATGTATTTTATCGCAAAAGAGCTCTGAACCTTATTCCCTATACACGCAAAGGCTTTGTCGACACAGATCACGTTGTTTTTGGGGCCGGGTCTTTAGGAAGTACGAAGATTCTAATGAAGTCGCAGAAGTATGGTGGTTTTAGTTTTAGTGAACATTTGGGCAAGTCATTTTCCGGAAATGGAGATGGTCTTTCAGCCGCTTCTAAGCACAATCTTGATGTGACGAATCTTGGGGTGGGGTCCGATGGAAATCCCTTTCTGGAAGACAATGTGCAGCTTAAGAAATCAGAAATTGCCGGGCCTTGTATCACCTCCAAGATCGATATGCGCAAGGACTTCGGGATCATGTTTCAGGATGCCAGCGTGCCGTCCGTTTTAGGTGGTCTTCTTAAGAACAAAATGAATGATCTGTTGATTTTCTTAACTATGGGTTACGACAGCTCCAGTGGTACGATGACTTTGAATGACCAGGACAAAATCAAAATTGATTTTCCAGATTTAGCTTCTGAAAAAGGTCATACAAATTCAAAACAGATTGTGACGGGCGTTGCCGAAGATCTGAATGGCAAGTTCCTAGAAAATCCGCGCGTGAAATATAAAATACCGTTCTTGAATGAAGGTGAGGGCGTTCCGGTGACGGTTCATGCGCTGGGCGGCTGTTCCATGGGGGATGATCGCAGAAATGGTGTGATCAATTCCGCAGGGCAGGTTTTTTCGGGGGTGGGTAATGATCCTTTGGGAATCTATCCCGGACTTTATGTGACCTGTGGGGCGGCCTTGCCGACTTCGGTGGGAGCGAATCCACTTCTGACGATTTCGGCATTTGCGGAGCGGGTGTCCGCGTATATGTTAGGTCAACCAGATCAAAATGATCCACGCCGACACGAAGTTCAAAAATACCAAGTTCTTTAGTTTCTCACACGCTGCCACTGATTAATAAAATTGGTGGTGGCGTCTGTGTCTTGTATATTTCCTAAAGTTTTTAAGTCAGCAGCGGTTCTGAGTCCCTCAGGTAAAATAGGACATTTTTCATGACTGTTGGTCGGGGGCAGCCCGGGAATCGGTGAGTTTAAATCAGAACCCAAATAGATGTTTTTGAGTTGAGCTTTTTCAACGACCTCATTCCATTGCACTAAGAAAGGGTTGCCGTTGATGCAGTCGCCTTGTTGAGTTGGTGTATTGGAGAGCATCTCTGTTGAAGGCAGTATGCCAAGGACGCCGCCTTCCTGGGCCACTAGAGCCAAGATTTTGTCATCCACACCACGATCAGATCCGTAATATTTTTTCAACACGGTGTGAGTCATCAAAATCGGATAGCCCTTCGGGCGCGTCTGCAAAAAATATTCAATCACTGGTTCTGAGGAATGGCTAAGATCAATCCAGATTTTATTGTCCACCAGGTATTTAAAAAGTTGTTCGCCCTCCGGGGACAGCGCTGGGTATTTGTAAGGCATAAAGAAATCAAGCATCGCTTGTATCGGAGCGAAAAGACCCTTTTGCTTTGCCGGGCGGCCGATATTTTTTGAAAAGTCACTGAAGTGTAAAGGTGTCACGATCCGGATTGGGTATTTTTGAAGTAACTGGGTAAAGAGATGTTGGTCGTGGAAAAACCAAGCACCTTCTAGAGACAGCAGGATAACTTTTTTACCTTTAGCCAGTTCCGCGGTGGCCTCTGCTGGTTCTTTGATAATCGTCCACTGAGGATGCAAAGACGTGAACTTCGTAAGGCTGTCCATTTGCGCGTTGAATTGCTTTTCAACGTCACCCCAAGCGGGGTTGATATAGATAGCGGCAACAATAAGTTGTAATTGCGACTCTTCGAGTTTTTCAAAATCAATGCGCGACTTTAAGCGAGAACTCCAAGATGTTGCCGAAGCCTTGTCGTTGACCGAACCCGAGTAAAACGGAGACAAGGGGACATCCATAGTCAGATGCATATGTAAATCGACGGAGGCTTGGCTGACACTGAAAGACAACAGCAGCAGGCTTGGCAAAATAAAATTCATAAGCATGTGAGGTCTCCTGATATTTTTATACCCTTTGGAATGGTCGTTTGTCGAGTCCGACAGAGCGAGGGCGTCTAAACCCCGGAAGTATTCAAGAATGATTCTATTAAATACAATTAATATTTGTCTTTCGGCCGTCAAGTCTTCGGGTTTGCGGCCCGAAGAGTGCCCACGCTTAATTATAAATAACGGGGTGTTTTTATGTCTGACGTTGTTCAGATGAATCTTGGCGATATTTCTTATCATGTTATTCCATCCAAAAGGTTAGCAGGAAGTTCTTTCGCGGATCTTCACGATAAAGTATTTAATTTTTTTGTACGTCGATGGGAAGAAGCCTTCGAAGAGACAAAGGATCACGGAAAACCAGCGCCAGGTTGGGAAGATCATTTTCTTAAACAGGACATGGTGACGGCGATCACCTATAAAGGTGAAGTGATCGCAGCGCATCTTTATACTGTTTACGATCTTTCTGCCGCTAGCACTCTTAGAAGTGAGTATTTCAGTTTCGTTTCGAAAGAAACAATTAACGGACTTCTGGCGAAGGGCGTTCGTGATGTGACTTCGATGGAATATCTTTGTGTAGACACCAAAGTGAAGCGCAATTCTTTGGGCCTGAGTTTTGGAAAAATCATTTTAGGCCTGGGCGGATATCTGACGGAAGACAAAGGTTTAGATGGGTCTGTGGGGACTCCGATTAAAGGGAATAAAGTCGACGTCATGATGGAAAATGTAGGCGGAATGACGATTGAAAAGGATTTTGAAAAGTACGGTTATCTTGTGGACCTTCTATTTATCCCGACGAAGCCCTGTGATAAGGGACGTGACCTAAAAACCCGCGAAGTGATGCAAACGCTTTGGGCACGCAGATCAGATCACACGAGCGAGTACTATTTAAAAATCGCGGCTTAGTTTCAATTCTTTGTTCTTAAGAAAAATAAAATTATATCAGGAGATTTTGTATGGAATGGAATCATTTGTTCGAAGAGACTATGAAAGAAATTAAAGTTCAAGCGGAAGCTTTCCCTTGGGAAGACGAAGTCGCTTATTCTCAATGGCTGGGGCAAACTTATCACTTTGTTATTCACTCTACCAGATTGTTGGCTCTTGCAAGTGCCAGAACTCCGATGAGCCAATATCAGTTTCACAACAGATTTATTGATCATGCTAAAGAAGAACGCGGCCATGAAAAGATGCTGATTAACGACTTAAAGGCTTTGGGCAGGGACCTCTCTCAAATCCCAGAGTTTGCGTGCACCTCAGCTCTTTATAAAACTCAGTATTACTATATTGAACACTGCTCAACGGATACATTTATGGGTTGGGTCATTATGTTGGAGGCCTTTGCTTCAAACTTCGGTCCCGGCATTCTTAAAAGAGTGACCAAGGCCCATGGTAAAGATGCCAGCGTTTTTTGGAAGGTGCACGCAGAGGAAGACCAAGATCATATTCAGAAAGCATTTAAGCAAGTGTCGCAACTTCCAGACTCACATCAGGCGGAAACGATTTTGAATTTCCAGCATACTGCAAATCACTATCTTAATATTCTTAAGGAGTGCGCTGCAGTAGCCAAAAAAGTTAAACTCGCGGCTTAAATCAAATCTGAAGATATTAATTCCATGCGGCTATAGTATTTTTGAAGAAGTCTTTCCGCAACCTCGCCCTCAGGTCTTTGGGAGGCTAGGTTTGCGGATTCGATAGCGATGAATCCACAAGGGTATCGGGATTTATCGTAAAGCGGAGCAAGATAATCGACGACGGCATCTACCTGGAAAGAAAATGGAGAGTCGGATTCAATGATTCTATGAGTGCCGACATTTGCTAAAGGAGTCACAGTCGTGACTTCTTTAGTATAAAACTTCTGGCAGGTGTTGATAATAGCTTGAGTGTGATCTTGATTTGCGCGCATGAATAAATCTGTCCAAGGGCGGCAAAGTAGATCTTCCAGAGTGTAGCTGGAAACATCAAAAAAATGGAAGTTTCTAAAGATCTGAACATTGTCTCGGTCATAAACTTCAATAACATTGTCGTCATGGATGTATTGAAACAGGTCTGAAGAGAAAATAAAGTTGAACTTCTTCAAAGCATACCAGGTCAAAGCAGTTGAATCTTTCAGAGATTTACCATCGGCTAAGACGTCAGAACAAATTTCGTTATAGACCTTGAGTCTTTCGATAGCGTTTCGCTGTTCCAAAACTCCCAGTTTACTAAAAAACGGAAGGTTTGGTCCCGAAAAGGCTTTCAAGTTGCAACTTGCCAGCATCGCAAAGCGAACCGTTTGTTTCGCCAGTGCGGTAAACTCAAGGACGTTATGGTCTTCGTTTTGTAAAAGACTTAGATTCAATGACATTGGTAAGATCCTGATTTCTCAGATGAGTTATTTGTTGGAGACCTTTTTGGTAGCCAAAAATCTTTCACGAAGATTGTTTGCCACTTGGTCCAAAGTGACTTTTTGAAGAATATCGAAAAGCTCTTCAGCAGAGACTTTATATAAATGCGCCAGGGTGGCGATCGTTTCGATAGGTGGAGCAGAAACGCCTCTTTCCCAATTAGAAATGAATTGGGCGGTTGAATAACCTAAGTGATTTGCGACTTCCATTTGTGATAGGTCCGCATTAACACGGGATGCCTTTAGAAACTTTGCCAACTTCATCTGCTTTTGGTCCTTCTTCTCGCTCATGCTTCCTCACTCTGCTGCAATAATAGTTCTCTATTTCGAGATACTTTGGTTTGCAAAAAGTGTCCACATATTTTCTTAAAATATGTGAAACTAGAGTATGAGGATTTTTTGCTTCATGTAAACAAAAATCTATTTCATAGTGATGAGTGAAGTGACAACTCAAGCATCTTTGCAAGAGGTCCAATTTGCATATTCTGATCTTCATTGGCAGCACTGATCAAAAGATCTACCCGAGGGAAATAGCGCAGAGTGATGGGGGCGTCGAGAGTGTCGCAATTCGCTGCCGGCGAAGTGACAGAATGTCTGCGACACATCACCGGACGATGTTCATAAATGCTACAGGAACCTTCCGCGTTCAGGAAGACACATTTGCTATCCGGGTTGCGAGGGCCTTGCTTCCAGGAAGCATCTTGTAAATTTCGTGAGCTTTGCCTCACAAGTCTGTCGCGATCAATTTCATGGCCGCTCTGCACCAGGCGAGCAAGAATTTCGACTTCATAACTTGTGACTTCAACTTCCATATGACAGCAGGCAGAGCAACCTTTATGGCAGCTCACCGGAATATTGGCCCCTTGGGAAATTTCTTCTTCGACCCATTGATGAAGGCGGCGCGCACGTTCTTCATTTGTAGAAATTTGTGAAAAAGCAGCGGCATATTTGTTTAGTTCTTCGCTTAAATTATTGAGGAAAGCCACAAAAGTTTCCGGAGCGAGTTGAGCCTGATAGTCGTCGATAAACTTTTTCAAGGATCGAGTCAGACGAGGGTGTTGCTGTAGGAATTGGTCTAGTGTCATTGCCTTGAATTGTAGCAAAAAACATCTGTGTTTGGGCAGTTTTAAAGTCTAGAAAATAAGTCCGTGAGACAATGCGTCTGTTGAGTCAAAACTACGGAGGAAATATGAAGCGCTTTCAAAGTAAAACAGCGTTCATCACAGGCGGAAATTCCGGAATTGGTAAAGAGTCAGCTCTGGCGATTGCTAAAGAGGGCGCCAATGTGATGATCGCCGATCTTAAGGAAGACAAAGCGGTCCTAAAAGAAATAGAGTCCCTTGGGGTGAAAGCCTCTTTTATTGCTTGTGATGTCGCCAATCCGATGGCGGTTAAGGAAGCCGTCTCTGCAACGGTCGCACAATTTGGCTCTTTGGATGTCGCCTTCAATAATGCAGGCGTTGGCGACGAAAAGCAGATCCATGAAAAATCCATTGAACAGTGGAACAAAGTCATTGCTATCAACCTGAGCGGTGTTTTCTTTTGTATGAAGTTTCAGATCGAACAAATGCTGAAACAAAAAAACGGCGGCTCCATCGTCAATGTTTCATCTATCTTAGGACAGGTGGGGACGGATGGAGCGGCGGCCTATGTGGCGGCGAAACATGGGGTGGTGGGGCTTACGCAAACTGCTGCCATTGAATATGGGACAAAGAATATTCGAGTCAATGCCATCGGTCCCGGATACATTGAGACCCCTCTTTTACAAAATATGGATAAAGATACAAAGCACGCGCTGGAGGGAATGCATGCCATGAAACGTTTAGGTCGCCCCGAAGAGGTCGCTAAAGCTTTTACTTGGCTAGCCTCTGATGACGCTAGCTTCATGACCGGAGACTATATTCCTGTTGATGGGGGATACTTGTCGCAATAGGTGACCTAAGTGAACAGGCCACTTTTTTGTTGGGGCCACTTGCGAGTGGCGCCCGTTTATGAAAAGGCGCCGGCATCGGCCAACGTTTGCAACGAGCGAAGGTCTTGCTTTTGGTTTGGTCCTTTAAGGTAAGTGCTGACCAAGCAAGCTTCGCCCGCATTAAGGTCTTTAAGCAGCTGGAGTAAGCCACTGGATTTAGAGCTTTCAACTAAGACACCACCAAAACTCAGAAAGATCTTACTTTTGGAAGTCAGCCCTTGTTGCCATAAGACGAAGGACTTTTTGTTACGCAATTGAATGCGTGAAGTGATGGACACCTTGAAGGTTACTTGCGGAATAGTTTTAAATCCTTGGAGTGAAATATGCTTTAGCCAAGATTTTAAAAAGGCTTCTTGCAGTTCAAGCTTGCTTAAACTTTGTAGGAACTCAATGGACTGGCGATAGGAATCCGGAAGCTCGCTGACTTCCCCGGCGCTGTTGTGCAGAGTTTCAAATGCTGTCGTGACGGCAGAACCTTTGGTGCCACTTTTTTCTTTAAAGATATCTTTCAGC
>JBJTMR010000069.1:0-4348 GCA_046070625.1 Bdellovibrio sp.
AACATCAAACGTAAGACCAAATTGAAATTGGGTATGAAGTTGAAAATTCCGGGAACTGGAGATAGCTCTTCGGCTCGTGAAGTTGCGAAAAACAAAGTTCATGTCGTTAAAAAAGGCGACAACTTGACTGATATCGCAGCGAAATACAATGTGTCTTTGAATCAGTTAAAGCAAAAAAACAAAATCAGAAACCCAGCGAGTCTGATTGTCGGTGCTAGATTGGTGATTCCGGCAGCAGAAGCCAACTAAAGTACTACGATAAAAATAGATCAAATGAAAAACCCCACTTCGAAAGAGTGGGGTTTTTGTTTTTAAGCTTTTGATTTAGTGGCTTGAAATGAAACTGGTTCCCACGCGGTTGAGAAGTGATTCTGTTTTCATGTATAAGCTAGAGGCTGACTTTTGAGATGTAGGTTTGAGGGGAATCATAGGTAGATGATATCTATAAGACAGATCGAGCATATGTTTATAAATATTTACTTGGGCCGCTGAATTCAAAATAGGATTTCCCTGAGCGTCTACGAAATAAAAGAATCCGAAAACCTCGGGTCTATTTTTGTCGGCGGTATCATTTTTTACGAGAATTTCATTATATCCTTTATAAGGACTCGCTCCGGTCGCAGATGTCTCGTTAAGAAGTTCGTCGACCTTCTTAACTCCGATCTTTTGCTGAATGCTTTTGTAGACCTTACGGATCTCTTGAGGATTGGAGTTTTTTAAAGTATCGCGAACCCATCCTTTCGTGTCAGATAGAGATGTGTATACGATATTTTCCTGGTGGCCTTTAAGGATAATGCCAGGGCTGTTCCAAATTGTTTGATTGTTTTTCTCACTAATCAAAGAAGTGAAAAGATAAGGAACAGAAGACGGTAGAAACTTACCATCTTCTAGAATATTTAAAAGGCTTTCGCTTCTCAGAGCGTGAACTAAGAATGTGTACTGTTGACGGCTAGGTCTTACGGAAGGCTCAAGGACCTGTGTCCAGCTTTTTTCGTCAGAGAAAATCGACGAGCACTGGAGTTGCGCAAAGGCAGAGCCACTCCAGGCAAAAAAGACGATAAAAATAAGCCTCAACAGATTCTTAGAAAGCATTAGAAAACCTTTTCACAACGGTTTGCTCCGAAGTCGCCGGAATGCATAACAGAGCAAGAGATCCCAAGGCATTTATTAATTTGACGAAGACGGCGTAGAAAGAAATTTCCTAGTTTTGGATTTTCACTAAAGAAGTTCATGAATTGAACCTCTTTAACAAAAACTTTTTTTAGGTCTTGGGGATCATAAAGTTCTCCCTCGGGAAGCAACTTCTTTGAGCGAACCAAAGTATAAAGGGCGGAGTCTGAGTCGATTGTTTGTTGAATTTTAGAAAGACTGCGGTAAGTGAATCCGTGATAGTTCCATAGGTACATCGTATTTGAAATCATTTTGCGGACGTTTGTAACGAGAAGGACAGAGTCCAAAGACATGACCTTCTCATAGGCTTGAGTGATTTTTTGAACCCCGGTTGCCCCAGTGTAGTGGTAGTCCCATGCGTTGCTCAAATCTAAACAAGAAATTTGCAAACGCTCGTTTTGAATTCTTTGGGAAGTTGATTTCAGGAACTCTTCGTCCATTAGGTTTCCTTGTGCAACCCAAATACGATTAGCTCTAGCCATTTGCTGCAAGCGAGTAAATAGAGCTTCCGACTTCATGTAGCTAGAACCCACGAATAGAGCGGGGTCCAAAAGGCGACGGGAATTTTCCTTTTGTAGCGCATGGAATTTTTCAAAGAACTCTCTGGACTGCATAAGCTCACGATCTTCTTTGTTAAGGACATTGGAAGCAGATTTCTTGATCCAAAGTTGAGCATCGCCAGTTTGGCGCAATTCTTTATATTCAGACAAACTATCTGAAACCTTTAAGAGCACTGTATTGAGACGATTGAAAAAAACAATTTCAGGAACAAGATCTAGAAGTAATAGATGCGAAGCATTTTGTGCCATTGCCGCGCCAATAAAACCGCGCTCTGTTCCGACGGAAATGTACACTCCGGTAGGAGCTTTACTCCAGATATTCTTTGCTTCCTCTGGGTGGATCTCATTTGGAATCACATACTGAGCGCCTCGGCTATCAGCTCCACCACCCAGGTAATCTCCAGCGGAGACTTCACGTAGAGAAGATTCATCTGTTATCCAATGTGCATTTGCAGAGATACTAATTAGTGAAGCGAAAAGGATTAATAAGTAATTCTTCATTTTGACACCTCCGTAGGTGCTGTTTCATTTTCTATATAAAATACTTTTAATGTTTTAGTGCTCCAAGATGACAGATGGGGACCCATCTTTTGTGCCACAGAAAAAATTCGCGGGGCATAGGAGTCAAGAGTTTGTGTCGTCCAGTTTGAAAGATCGTGCTTTTGCTGGCCAACCATAACATCACTTACTAGAAATGCGGCACTCAAGTTCACGTGGGGGCTTTTCTTGTGGGCCGCAAGAATGTATCCAAGCTCAACATCCACCACATCAACTTGGCTTTTTACTTGTTGATCCAGCCAGACATTTGTTTCTATTAATGGAGTCAAAACCTTGGAGTAAGTTCCTTCAACTGGAACTCCGGCAATTGGTGAAAGACCTGAGCTTTGGTTTCTACCATCTGTTGAAATTTCCTTTGGTGTAATAAGACTGCCCACCGGGTATTGCGCATTCAATGATCCAGCAGTACCCATCACTAAAATGTCTTTAACTCCGTGCTCAACTAAAGCTTCATATAAATGAAGGGCTTTTTCGCCGTAGACATTGGTCAGAAGCCAAACGCGGCGACCATCTTGAAGAGTCAGTTCATAGAAGGGCTCTTGAGCCTCAGGACGGGTGTCCTTCATTTTCTTCTTTTGAAATGCGGCCCATTGAAACTTAAGTTGGGAAGTAACGTCTAAAGGGCTGAGTGCTAGAATTTTTTTAAGAATAGTGCCGGAGAATCCGTAAACTACCAAATTCGGAGGAGGTCCCATGCGCTTAAAAGTATTTAGAAACTCTGGCTTGCTAGAAGTTACAGCTCCGAGGGTGCGAATTCTAGCTTCTGGAACATCACAAGCTTTTAGTAACAGTTGTGAGCGCAGAACTTGTTCACGACCCTTGAGATTTCCGATCACCAGTACTTTCTGGCCATTTTTATCAATGCCAGAGGATAGAGTATGAGTCCCGTAATCTTTCTTAATGGGAGTAAGAGACCTAATTCCTTCGGCGTTAAACTCTTGCTGAAAATTCTGTGAGTCTCCTGCGAGAATCACAAAACGATCATGGCTTCTTTTTACGTCATGAAGATCCATGCCGAGGTTTCTTTGGATATATTTGGCGAGATCCAAGGTGTGTCCTTTGGAAAAGTCGACCTTTTTTACCGTCGCATCAAATCCAAAGCTTGCGAACTGAGTGGAGTCCGCAAAAATGGATTCACACTTATTTTGCGCATAGGCAAAAGAGTGAATCAGCACAGTGGATAATACAAAGGCCAGGAACGACTTTTTCATAAAATTAGAACACCTACCTAAGCGCTAATGAGCAATATTGGTGCCGTATGTCTGGCATATGCTAAATGCCATATAGATGTGTCATTTTGAGATTCATAAGTATTCTTGATTAAATAAGAATAGAACATGATCTGGTTGGGCGAGGTTCTAACAGTCGTTACCGTAAATTGTTACCGATTTTGAAGTGAGGATTACCATGGCAACATCTACCGTTTACACTCTTGGATACGAAGGCTGTGATATTGATGAATTCATCACGGGCTTAAAGAAGAATAAAATCCGCCGTATCGTAGATATTCGTCGGACCCCAGTCAGTCGTAAAAAAGGTTTTTCCAAAAACATGCTGGCCGCGGAATTAGCGAAGCACGACATTGAATGTTTTTATATGGGGAAGGAGCTCGGAGTTCCCTCAGAGTGGCGTAAGGCTCAAAAAGCGCATAAGATTACTCGCGCGAAGATGTTCTCTGATTACACCCACAAGATCCTGCCGAAGCATCCTAAGGACATTAGCTACCTTATGACCATCGTTAAAAGGAAAGGCCGCACGGCTTTGTTATGCTACGAAAACGATGCTTTGGATTGTCACAGGCATTTTTTAGCGGAAGAAATGAAGAAATACGAAAAGGGACTTAAAATAGTTGATATCAGTGTTTTGGCGAAGGAAAAAACTTTGGGCTTAGCGAAGAGTGGGTTTCGCAGGGCTGCTTAAAATAAAAGTGCCTGCAAGGAATCTTCAGTGATAACTCGCAGGCTAAGGGGAATGAAACCAATCCTTGTATGTATTGATACCTTCCATATGCACACCTCTGATTCCTCAGGTGACTCATGACCTTTGGCAACTGGCTGGCA
>JBJTMR010000070.1:0-1937 GCA_046070625.1 Bdellovibrio sp.
TGGTAAATTCTATGCCGCTAGCAACGGTGGTCAACCCACGATAGGCGTTCTGTCAGAGCAAAACTTCCAGTTCTTGGATTTACATTCTCGACAAGTCGCTTCGATGCCAGCGGTATCAACCATCACTTGTCAGAAGTCCAATATGATGCTCGTTAAAAATGGCAAAGTTCTTCGCAGTGCCTGTATTGGTGCTAAAAACAAAACGACTTTTAAAATGACGGAGCTTGCCGGGCTCTTGGCGATGCTTCAATAAAAGGACATTTTCAGGGCGGTGACTATCTTTTTTTCAAAGGACCTCGGGCTACCCCAAAAACACCCGCGGTTCTGATTCATATCGATTTCAGAGGGTCTCGCAGACTTTTAGGTACTTTGTTTTACCTTCGTAAAGGTTTTAAACACAAACTAGTTCGTATACGCCTCATAACGACATAAAAATCGGCTCAAAGAAATGCCGTCCATTCTGTTCGTTTTTAGCTGATCACCCATCCTACTTAAGATCGACAAAACAAGTGGCACTCACTTTGCTTTATACATTCTCAAGTAGCCTGGGAGGCAAAATGAGCACAGCTCTAGCAAAAACTTTAGGGATGAAAACTGAATTAATCTGTTTAGGCTTTGCATTGCTCTCTACGGCTGCATGCGCTCCGATGAGTTTTGTCGACGCAAATCAAGCGGCGGCTCTGCAACAAGGAGTTTCACCAATTAGCTCCGGTGAAATTGCAGATGGTCCAGCTCAAGTTATATCAGGCGGACAACCTACACAACCTTCGGCTCCCGTGGCAGTGACACCTTCGGCAACTCCAATTATTGATGACCGTCCTTTTGCTGCGACTATACAACTTCCAAAATGTACCGACATCACTCAAGACTCCCTCGCGTTTGAGTTGATTTCGGGCGCAGATTCTAAAGTGGTTTCTGGACAAATTACGAGTCTTCCAACCGTGAACAATCAGATGGATTACCAGAGCTACAGTGCCTACGCAGTCTTTCAAGGCGATGGCACACTTGAAGGTGATCAAGCTTACCTTGAAGTTAAAATTGATAACCAACGTGCCTACGGATTCTTCAACTGCAACCTTCAAACACTTATTATCGATGATTTAGCTAAGGCAATGAAGGTTCCATGGGTTAACGTTGCTCCACGCGCTACGATTCACTTCTTAATGCCCGAAACTTCACTTAAGCCAGTGGGTATCGCGCTAAAAAATCAACACACTCAACAAGTTACTTTACGCTGCTTTAAGTAAAATCAATTCTGCAAAAAGGACCTTGAACCTTAAACCGGAAAAAGCCAGAGACTTGAAAGTCTCTGGCTTTTTTTTATTGAATTGACGAATCCCTTTTAAGGGATCTTTGCCGCCTTCTCTATCTGAAATTCCAAGTTACCCCCCGACTTCTCGCGTACTTCCAAAAGCTTAAACCTTCCAAACACTCAAATATGATCAGCTTGTTTACAGGGGTGCTCCAAAAAGATTGATACTTTACGTTGGAGTGCCCGCTATTACGTATACGTTCCAGCTCAGAACGTTTTTGCCTATTGTGTAAGGGTATTTAGCACCTTTCATCAAATGAACATCTCAATCTGTAACAACTTTCTTCAACTGCACCTGAGAGCTCCGCACGTTCTTACAGGTCGAACATTCATTAGAAGTTCTAACTGGCTTGGTCGTTGCTATATCTCTTTTCAACACTCACGGAGGCGCGCGATGAAAAGCATTCTTACAAAGGCATTGAACATGAAAACTGAGATCTTATGTTTAAGCTTTACACTGCTTTCAACTGCCTGTGCGCCAATGTCGTTTACCCCAAGCAATCTGGCTGTTGAGGCTGCGGCCGTGAGCCCAATGGGTGGTTCCACTTCGCCAGTGATCGTGGACAACTCCGGGAACATCGTCGATGTCGTGGGAGCTACGCAAGGTTCGATACCGGTAACTCCG
>JBJTMR010000071.1:0-13803 GCA_046070625.1 Bdellovibrio sp.
CGATGGCAGGATCATTATGAGCAGATAAAGTCGCCACTTGTGCGCGCTCTATCGAACTGATTATGGGATGAGAAAGCTTTTTAATTTCCGCCACCGCAATTTTCAGTCCCCGATCCAGTCCGCTCTTAAGATCTATGGCACTGGCCCCAGCTGCGATATTATGAAGACCTTCCGTATAGATTGCTTGAGCGAGAACGGTTGAAGTGCTGGTTCCATCACCAACGCTTTCCCCTGTGCGTTCGGCGGCTTCCCTAATGATTTGCGCACCTAGGTTTTCTTCTGGATCTTTAAGATCAATCGCTTTGGCTATGGTGACCCCATCATTACAAACCAGCGGCCGTCCCCAGGGGCGTTGGATCAGAACGCATTTAGATTTTGGTCCCAGGGTAATTCGCACGGCATCAGCAAGGGCGTTGACACCTTTAAGAATTTTTTCGCGAGCATCTGTTTTAAAATGAAGTTCTTTATATGCCATAATTTGATTGCCTCCGACAAAACAAAGTCAGAGCAGCACTCCTTCATGATGGGACATTCAGTGTGTATGGGGTTCTTTCGCAAAATTCCCCATGCCTTTAAAGTCGACCACGACCACGGGTTCGTTCCCAACAACCCACGCATCATGTCCGGGAGGAACTGATGAAATATCCCCGGCTTTACAATCCACCTCGGAGCCGTCTTTCATTTTAATTCTTAGGGTTCCAGAGATATGATACTGAAAATGAGCTGCTTCACAGTTATCCGTCTTAGCGATCGGTCTTACGGACTGAGTCCAACGCCAACCCGGTTGCAAGGTAAAGCGTCCCACCACAGCACCGTCGAAGTTTAAAAGTTCTACTTTTCCTAAAGGAAAATCCCGAACCTCGTCAGCATTTGCAAAGTTCTTTCTGGTAAGCTTTGCCTTTGTTGCAGCAGGTTCTGAGCTTATTCTGCCGGACGAATCCGGTGTCAATTGCGTTGCCATAATGCCTCCTCATTCTTCTAGGTATCTTACGCCCAGAATGACGGATATAAAACCCGGGGATACACCAATTGATCTCTGGCATTTTTTTCGATGATCTTTCGTATGGTTCGTGCATTTAAAGCAATCAATCTTGTCTTTTATCGCAGGCTAAGAACAAAACAAAAGGCAGCGTCTTTACTGCCTTTGTTTCGAATATCTAGATTTCTTTTTACTGAATGGATATCTGTTTTGCTTTGGCCGCTTCTGATTTTGGCACTGTCACCAACAGAACACCGTCCTCAAATTTCGCATCGACTTTCTTTTCATCTATAGCCTGTGGCAATGTAAAGCTGCGCACATAGGAGCCGTAAGAAATTTCAGAAAGATGTCTTCTTTTCGACTTTTCTTCCTTTTCCTCTTTCCGTTCAGCGCGAATCGTAAGACGATCTCCGTCGACCTCAACTTTGACATTTTCCTTCTTTACTCCGGGCAAGTCGACCTTCAGCAAAAAATGACGATCTTCTTCAGAAATTTCACAAGACGGCGCAAAATCTAAACCCATAGCGCCTTCCTCGGAACGCGCACCTACGAGCTCGTTCATCAGTCGGTCCATTCTGTCATGATACCGAGAAAGCTCGCGAAAAGGATTTGCAAAACGATTTGATCTCCAAGGATCTGGTAAGTTAGCCATTGAGGACTCCTTTTGTTATTTGAATTCGGAGTATAGTGTCTGCGGGCCCCTATGTGACGTTACTTTTTCTTAAGGTGCTCCATCACATATTTCGGTGAAAATTGCTTTTTCCCATAAGACATTCTTGAAACTATTCTTTTGTAATTTGCTGGTTAGTATTGATGAAAATAAATGAAAGGAATTTTCTATGAAACATTTAACACTCGTCATTCTTCTCGCGTTCACCGTCACAGCTCCAGGGGCTTTTGCTGCAAAAGATAAAGCAACAAAGACCTCCAAAATCGAATGGACGGCGGAGCAAAGAGAAAATATGGCAAAAATGCATGAGACTATGGCCAGCTGCCTGCGCTCGACAAAAACCATGAAAGACTGTCGCGCAGAAATGAAAACAAGTTGCCATGATATGGGAAAAGAAAACTGTCCTATGGGACGTCATGGAATGAAGTGGGAAGAATAACACACCCAAAAAAGAACGTGGCCGTTGCCAAAAACAACGGCCACCCTTTGACTAGTTATTTATAAGAACGGAACCAGATCGCATTATCCAAGCCTTTAACAAATACCAGAACATGGTTTGGTGCTGAAGAGCTCGCCCCAGGGCCTGACGACAATCCCCCGCCGAGCGATTCCCAGTCTGACCAGCCACCACTGAACCATTTATGCCAAAGGGCATTGTCTAATCCTCTGACGAAAACATCCAGGCGTCCATTTCCCCACGAAGCAACATCTGGAGCTGAACTTAATCCGCCTCCTAAAGACTCCCATCCTGACCAACCACCGCTGTACCATTTGTGCCAAAGGGCATTGTCAGTTCCTCTAACAAAAACGTCGATACGTCCTGGGCCCCAAGATACCGCTCCAGGATCCGAAGTTAGAATTCCCCCCAATGATTCCCATCCTGACCAAGAACCTCCGGCATACCATTTGTGCCAGAGAGCACTGTCAGCTCCTGCGCCAAAGACATCCAAGCGCCCTGCAGCCCATGTCGCTGCGGCAGGCCCCGAAGTCAGGAAGCCTCCTAAGCTTTGCCAGGGTTTCCAAGTCCCACCTGAAAAAGTACGTTGCCATAAACCACTGTCTCCTCCGCGCACGAAGACATCAATTCTATTTGGGCCCCAACAAGCGACCGCTGGTGATGATGTCAGAAAACCACCTAAGGAAACCCAGGACGACCACGCAACGCCATTCCAATGGCGAAACCACAAAGCATTGTCAGTCCCTCGCACAGCCACAAAAGTTTTATAACCTCCGCGAGCGCAAGATGCGGGATCTGAAGTCCCGACGCCGCCGATACTTGACCAATTAGTCCACCCCGGAGCCCCTGGGTCTTCATGCTGAGGCGAAACGGTAGCAACACCTGGGTCCCCCACTTCAGTTGCCATAGCTCTTGTCGAAAGAGAACCTCCAACCACAAGAGCGGCTAAAAGTAATATGAATCGATTGCGCATATCATCCTCCTTGATGTTTGCGTGTGTTTGATATGCTCCAAAAATAGTCCCTGGAATTTGCGAAGCCAAAATCAATCTCTTCCTTTGCTAAAAGGCCGCCCTTGAAGGTGCCTCTTAGCAACAACCTCGACATACGAATTTAGAGAAAAGAACAGTTTAATTTCAAAAAGAAATGTGAGCCCGGATCACAGCGGCAGATTCTTCTGCGTCTCATCATGGGACATCGTTTACTTTCTCGAAAGGCATGCGACTTGCTATTCCTGGCAGTATGAAATTCACAGTTCACAAAACAGTTATAAGATCTCTTCTTGGCGCCCTAATTGTCAGCGCGTGTCCCTTGTCGACACTTGCAGCTGGACGGTGTGAATCTGTCTTTGGAAATAGCTCTTATCTTAAAGAAAGCCTCACATCTGCTCGTGCGACCAATAATGCGGTCGTGGATCTTTTCCGCAAATACAAAAACAGCCCCCACGAACTGACCATCGAAGAAGTTCGCACCCAAGTAAATTCTTTTGGGAAAAAGGCGGTGGCTTACTTTTCGGACGCTGGCATTGAGTCCCAATCGCACATGGAGATCTTTAAGTTCAAAAATCTGAAAGATGCTAAAGAATTCGTTATCTCTTATCCAGTTTTTACCATCAAGGGATCCCGATCGGGCGATGAGGTCGCCCGACTCTTGAATGGAATACATTCGAATCCCAAGTTCAACAAACATCCGGTGCGAGTCGAATTCGATTCCCTTTATCTTTTTAAAAATCAATCTATGGGTCACTATGAAAGTGAAGGTAATAAAATCTCTGTCGGCCCCCATGTTATTGCTGAAGAGATTCGTGGCGTTTCCAACACCTTACGCCATGAGGCTCAGCATTATTTTGAGCAGATGAAGATCTACGAAAATCAGATGACCATGGCTCGGATCTCTTTTTCTGAATCGTCCAATAAAAGTGGCGACCCCTACGGCACATATTTCCGCATGGATGAATTAGAAACCCACCTTAGAGACATCCGGACACTCTTAAATTTCAAAGCACGCGCAGAAAAGGACAAAGTCCTGTTTCAAAATCTTGAGCCCGATATCATTGCTAAAGTGAAGGGCGACAGACCACGTTATATCGAAGATAAAATGCACATTATGAATACTTTGATGAAGAGCTCGGAAACAATGATGAGTCATCTTAAAAGTCAGCTGGCGAACAGATCCCCAGATCAGATCATGAATACGAAAATTCCGGGGGAAAATATCGCGGTCTATGTGGTAGATGACGTACCATACTCGATCGTCCGAGTGAATCTTTATGGTGTTTTCAACAAGCCTCAATATGAATTGTCTCGAGGAGAAATCCAGCAAGGCATAGAAAAGGTCTTCATCTGGCATTCAAACCGCTTACAAGCCATCAAAAAAGAATTTGAAAGCTTGCAGCGGTCCTACCGAAACCCTTAGGCCTCAGAATAGATTTCTGAATAGGTTTTTATCGCACTGTTGTCCATGCGTCTGTGGATATGATAACGACGAAGCTCACTATGATGGGAAACACCCATCGCCCCAATCATATGGGCCACGGATTCCAAAGTCTCATGATGGAAGTTCTTTACGCGCTCTCTTTTGGTCGGCACATGAAGCCCTTTTACCAGATGTGGATCTTGCGTCGCGACTCCCGTCGGGCACTTGTTGTTGTTACAACGCAGAGCTTGAATACAACCCAACGCCAACATCATAGAACGAGCCGCATAGGTCGCGTCCGCCCCAATACAAAGTAACTTTACCATATCAAATGCAGTGGTAATTTTACCGGTTGCGATGACTTTGATTTGATCTTTCAAACCCGCTTTTCTCAGGGTATCTACAACCACCACCAAGGCATCAATCCCCGGAGTTCCGATGTAATTAGTAAACTCCAGTGGTGCCGCACCTGTTCCACCTTCAGCGCCATCAACGACGATAAAGTCTGGATACATCTTGAGTTCGACCATCAGCTCAATCAGCTCTTCAAACTCACGACGATGCCCCAGACACATTTTTATTCCCACGGGTTTGCCACCGGAAAGCTCACGCAACTCAGAAATAAATCTTAACATCCCTTTGGCATCCGAAAATGCTTTATGTCCCGGAGGTGAAATCACATCTTTACCCAACGGCACGTTACGAATCGCCGCAATTTCTGGCGTCACTTTTTTGCCGGACAAAATACCGCCGTGACCAGGCTTTGCCCCTTGGGAAAGCTTTAGCTCGATCATCTTCACTTGAGGGTGATTGGAATTTTTCTTAAAAAGCTCTGGATCGAAATCTCCAGAGTGGGTACGACAACCAAAATAGCCCGTACCAATTTGCCAAATAAGATCCCCACCCGGCTGTAGGTGATAAGAAGAAATGCCACCTTCTCCGGTATTGTGCGCGAAGTTGCCATCCTTAGCCCCACCATTCAGCGCCAAAATGCTAGCTGTGGATAAGGAACCAAAACTCATCGCAGAGATATTCAACAACGACATCGAATAAGGTTGTTTACAAAGGCTGTTACCAATTGTAACCCGCAGATCTTTGCTCTCGACATGCTTTGGATAAAGGGAGTGAGTCACAAACTCATAGCCCTGCTTATAAACATCGTGTTGAGTTCCAAAGGGCACGGTATCAAGAACTTTTTTAGCACGTTGATAAACAACAGAACGTTGTTCGCGGCTGAAGGGTTTTCCATCAGTATTTGATTCAATGAAGTATTGATTAATTTCGGGACGAATAGATTCCAACAGATAACGAAAGTGACCAAAAACTGGAAAATTGGATTTAATGGCGTGACGAGTTTGGCGAATGTCGCGCAAACCAAGAGCAAAAAACGGAATAAAGAAAATCAAAGAAAGCAATCCAGGCGTCCAAACATAATAAAATGCTGTGTTCATGATGATGGCCAAAAAAAACGCTATGTAAAACTCTCGTCTCATTACCTAAACCTCTTCTGTGTTATGCGAAAATTATCATCTAAAAAACCCAATCAACATAGACCAACTGGACTGAATTTAATATCTAGAGAAACTCGCATTTCAAAGAGGAACTCACAAGCCTCGCAAAGCCACACGACATTCACAACATCGCCACGGCGCACTGCGCCATCTAAACGCAAAAGCCCCTGAACCGCTCTTGGCTCAGCGGCCTTTCTTTAGGTCTCCAATTGAATCAATGATGAGATATTCTTGAAAGAGTCTCGTGAGTCAGATTGGCATTATTTGCACGACTTGCGATATCACCCAGGCTGAGCATTCCGACCAAACGTTTGTTTCGGTCCACAACGGGCAAACGTCGTTGCTGTCTTCCCGCCATCTTTCTGCTGACCTCTTGGACGTCATCATCATCATAGCAGTAGCTAATGCCTTCGCTCATGACGTCTTGAACTTTCGTTTTCTGTGGGTCCTTCCCCTTGGCAACCACACGAATCGCAATATCACGATCTGTCAGCATGCCGATCATTTTGTCGTCTTTCTCAATCGGGATGGAGCCGCAATCTTCCTTCTCCATCAACCGCGCGGCCTCCTCGACAGTTTGACTGAAGTTAATCACTTTTGCCTTCGGATGCATGATTTCTCGAACGATCATAGCGGTTCTCCTTTTTGAACAAAGCGTACGTCTTAATCATTCTGGTGAAATGGACTATTTGCGATCTGTGTCACAAGAAAGGAAATCAAGTTTGATCTTATGCGTCCCGGCAATCCACCTCGGGTGGTATTGAACTTTTCATCCATATAAACAATATTTTTATCATGAAAATTTCATTCCTTGGCGGTGTAGGCACCGTTACCGGCTCTAAGTTTCTGGTTACTAACGACACTGAACAGGTCCTTGTGGATTGCGGTCTGTTTCAAGGCCTTAAACAGCTCCGTCTGCAAAACTGGGATGAATTTCCAGTCCGCGCAAAAAATATCTCTGCTGTATTGTTAACCCATGCCCATTTGGATCATTGTGGATATTTACCTCTTTTAGTCAGACATGGATTTAGAGGACCTATTTACTGCACGCCGGCCACTTTAGATCTGGCCAAAATCATCCTTATGGATTCGGCTGAAATTCAAATGGAAGATGCCGAGTATGCCAACAGAAAAAAATTCTCCAAACACACTCCCGCCGTCCCGCTGTATGACACAGATGACGTTGAAAGAACAATTCCTCTTTTAACGCCGATTTCATTTGATGAAGTCCAAAAAACCTCGACGTTTTCCTTTCAGTTTAAACCCAGCGGACATATTCTGGGCGCGGCATCCGTTTACGTTTGGGATGAAAAATCTAAAGTCCTTTTCTCGGGTGACCTGGGGCGGTCCAATGATCCGTTAATGCCTCCTCCGGAACCACCTCATGAATGTGATTTCGTCGTGATGGAATCAACCTATGGCGACCGTCTGCACAGCACAGTGCCCTCTGCAGAACTTCTGCAAGAACTGATCAATCGCGCGTGGCAAAAAAGAAGTGTTCTTTTAATTCCTGCTTTTGCCGTCGGCCGATCGCAAAATCTGATATTTGAAATTATCCAACTGAAACGTCAGGGCCTTATTCCTGAAGAAATGCCCGTGTACTTTAATTCTCCGATGGGTACGGAAGTCTCTGAACTTTACAAAAAATACCATAACTTTCAAAATCTCGATGATGGAGAATTTGATACCTATATGGCACAGGTTCACTTCATCCGTTCTGCAGAAGAATCCAAAGCCCTTAACGAAAGAAAAGGGCCCATGGTTATCATCGCCGCTAGCGGTATGCTCACCGGTGGCCGAGTGCTACATCATGTGAAGGCTTTTGCTCAAGACCCTAAGAATATCATTTTGCTCGCGGGCTTTCAGGCGGTGGGAACTCGTGGTTGGACGCTTGCGAGTGGCAAGAATACTTTAAAAGTCCACGGTAACGAAATCACTGTGGCCGCACAAATTGAAACGTCCGATTCATTTTCGGCTCATGCCGATCAAAAGGAACTTCTGCAATGGCTGTCGGCAGTCCCTCAGAAACCACGCAAGGTCTTTTTAGTCCATGGAGAACCGACAGCGGCCGATGAACTTCGAAGACAGATTGAGCATGGATTAAAATTCGAGGTCACGATTCCTAACCAAAACGTGACATACGAACTTTAAGCTTAAATGGGAGCTGGTCTCTACAAGCAAAAGTAAGCTGACCGTATCTATGAACGGCCATCTGATCGCGGATGATTTAAATATTATTAAGGACCTGGTTTTAGCTGGAGAAGGCATCGCTTTGTTGCCGACGTTTCTGTGTGAACTTGAAACCAAGAAAAACCGCCTGATTCGTATTTTACCCGACTGGCATTCTGATGTGCGCCCGATCAATTTCGTGTACCCGCCCCAAAAATTCGTCAATCCAAAATTAAAGGCTTTCATGGAAATTGCCACCGAACATCTCAAAGCACGCCTGAAGGACAACGAAATTTAATCGCCACCACGACGTCTCAAATTGAAAACGACTGTTCTATAAATAGAACAGTCTGGTGCATATTTAACCTCTGCCACAACAGTGATTTCAGTCCTACAATAGGACCATGAACAAAAAATCTAACCACATAAGTCGAAGATCACTTCTTTTAGGAGCCGGGCTCCTGGCCGGGATCGGATTCTGGAGGTTATCTATGCCAGACCAACTAAAGTCTCTACTGAACTTAGAACCTAAAAATGCTGATTCTAAAATGCCCGTGATCTTCGTGGGCCATGGCAGCCCGATGAATGCGATCGAAGAAAATGCCTTCACGCAAAGTCTCGCAAACTTGGCAAAAGAAATTTCACAACCCAAGGCTATTCTGGTTATCTCGGCTCATTGGCTCAGTGCGGGAACCTGGATCACGAAAATGCCAAAGCCACGCACCATCCATGACTTCTATGGCTTCCCGCAGGAACTCTTCAATGTTGAATATCCTGCCCCCGGCGATCCGGAACTGGCAAAACACATTCAGACGCTTTCTGACCGTCCACAGATTCAAGGGGATGACAATGCTTGGGGCTTAGATCACGGCACCTGGGCGATCTTGCGAAAAATGTATCCGTCCGCGGAAATTCCGGTCCTGCAACTGAGCATAGATATGTCAGAGTCCCCTGCATTCCATTTTGAACTTGGGAAAACCTTGAAGTCTTTGCGCCAACAAGGCGTGCTTATTCTGGGCAGTGGTAATATCGTGCACAATTTGCAGCGGGCCGATTGGAACCAACCTCAACAAGGCGCTGACTGGGCTGTTGAGTTTGATCAATGGGTAAAAAAACAATTACAAAACCGCGATTTTAAATCCCTGACCGAAGACTTTATGAAAACCACCGCGGGACGCTGGAGTGTGCCGACTCCAGATCACTATCTACCGATGCTATATGTATTAGGAGCCGCAGATGAAAAAGAAACACTGGATTTTCAGTATGAAGGTTATGATCTGGGTTCTATTTCTATGCGTGGCTTTAGTTTTGGGAAGAAAGGTTAATATGAAACCAGAATCATCACTCAATTATATTTATATACCCGCAAAGGAAAAATCATCGGGAAAATCCCCTGTGCTATTAGTTATGCACGGAGTTGGATCCAATGAAAAAGACTTGGCCCAGTTTGCAGAAACTCTGGATCCCCGTTTTGCGGTGATTAGCTTAAGGGCCCCTCTCACGCTCGCGCCCAATAGCTTTGCTTGGTTTCATGTTAAGTTTACAGATCAACGCCCTGAACATAACCGCGAACAAGCGGAACAATCACGACAGCTGATCAAAAAGTTTATTGAGGACCTAAAAGAAAACCCAGATATTGACGCCTCCAAGATTGTTTTGTTGGGATTTAGTCAGGGTACGATTATGTCACTTTCTTTAGCTCTGACCGAGCCAGAACTTGTCTGCGGAGTCATTGCCATCAGTGGGCGTACACTGCAAGAGGTGTCGGCACTCGCTGCAAATAAACACTACACAAAAACCCCAAAAATTCTGTTAATTCATGGGGTCAATGACAGCAAACTGCCCCTGTATCATGGAGAAGAAACCGCCGAGACACTTAGGAAAGCTCATTTCGATTTTGAGTTTAAAACATACCCGGCCGACCACACCATCACAACCGACATGAGAAATGACATTCGCCAATGGCTCGCAAAACAGATTGAATCAAATAGTCGATAAAGCGTGTGACACATAAACAGACACCTGTTATTAGATTTGAATGACCGGTGCTCTGAGGCTTTTTAGAATATACATTCTTATCTTTTTCTTCGCCAGTTGCCTCGCACAGGGGGCTGAACACCCTGAAGTCAAAATTACTTATCCTACAGATGGCTCTCCGATGCTGGCCACCAAAGAATTTATTCGGGCCAGCTATGAAAGTATCGGCTATGAAGTGGTGTTCAAAAAGCGCCCCGCCGACAAGGCACTTACTTACCTTGAAAATAGAATTTTTGACGGAGACCTGGTCCGATCCAAAGGGGTTGAAAAGGCCGACAAGATCTTGCGTGTAGATGTGCCTTTAGCTCAACTCAAAATCTTTATGGTCACCTTGAAAAATCATGAAGCGCCCCCAACTCTCAAAGGCATCAAAAAAGAAAACCGCGCAGCCATTCTTTACGGCTGCCCCGTTGCCGAAAGACTTTTGAGTGGAGTGACTTCTGAAATCACAAGAGTTTCCTTAGCTTCAGAAATCGAATCTCTAGTGCTTGCCGGGCAAGTCGACTTCGCCTTGTCAGCGGACAAACTGAAAAACCCCCACAACAGCCTCACTCAAACAGTCGTTCACCTAGAGGACGTCTATCATGTGGTTTCAGCTAGCAGAAAGAACTTGATTCCTTCTCTTGAAATCGAATTCAAAAAACGCCTCTCTGAGGGAATCAAAGAACAAATCCAACAAGAAGTCTCACCTTAAGACACATTCCCTGGACACAAACAAAGAGCCATCAAGTTAATTCTTTGACCTATCCCACTCTGATATGAAAACGAGAGTTTTTTGAAAATTTATTGAGACGCTTTTTATCCTTCAAGAATGTAAGGTTAAAGAATTTTGATCGCAACCGATAAGCATGCCGTACTAGTTTGCAATAAGCCTAAAAAGGAAAGTTAGGAAGAACGTGCATGAAACAAATTAAAAAGTATTCGCTTGCGATGTATTTCACCTCAACCGCGGTCTTAGGACTTACCGGCTGCAGTGGCGGTAGCAGTTCGCTCCCTTCTGGAGATGCTCTAAATATTTCCGGAGTTCTCAGTCTTGGTAATAGCTCGCAGAGTATTGAAAAGGTCCTTGCGATCGTCCATGCCAGAGCTGAAGAATCTGTGTCTATTATGAGCGTGGATCTTACGCAATACAAAGTCAGTTGCTCCACAAACTCAACACCAGTTCACACGGCCATTGCCACTGTCGGTTCGGATGGCTCATTCTCGATTAATATTGAAGGCGCCTCTGGCCAGCCGTTGAGTTGTTTTCTGGTGAACGCCAGCGGCGCTAAAGCCGCTGACTTCTTGATTTCAGATTCTTCAAAAAAAGATTTGAATGGGAACTCTGAGGTTTCTACGCAAGCTGCTTTCAAATCGAATGCGTCCCTGGGAACAATCAACTTCGATCCCAATGCAGGCGAGGTCACTGTTCCTAAAGCAAATATCGCAAGCGCTGTGGCTAACACCGCTCCAACAGCCAGTGAAGTCTTTGACCCATCAGGTTCATGGACCATCGCGGCCGTGGACTTCACTTTACCTAAAGGCGCCAAAGGCCCTTGCACCGGTGGCGGAGGCGGTGGTCACTGTGACGGCCCTCCAGATGGTCAAGCTATCTATTTGAAGCTCTGGAAAGGGGAAATGGTCGCTGACCACTCGGATGTTTACGGTTTGCAAGTGTGGCAAAGCCAAAATCACTTTAATACTTGCGGCGGCAAAATTGGTTTAACGAGCCAAATCAAAACAGATCTCGGCGTTAACTTCGGAGCCAACGCCGGCGCTGATGATACTTTTACTTTTGCCAGTTCAGTTGCGAACTTCACAGACCAAGTGGGCGGTGGAGCTCCGCAAACAGTAAACCTAACCGACGGTTGGAAAATGGACATCGCAACTCTGCAACACGACGTGATGCCTAACTGCTCGCCTCATGATGTGACGATCTCGGGTGTTATCTATTCGAATGCCTGGGTTTGCGGTCCTGACAACAACAGTCGCTATCAAGCCAACTTAGGTGGTGGCTGTAAAGACGCAAACAACAATCCAGTGCAACTCAATGACTGGAGCAACATGACCTGCGATCCGGTCGTCACAAGTGCTAGCGGAATCAAAACATCCTCTTGCACAGGCAATAAATCTATTGATGGCCAGGTCAAAGCAGTCACGTGCACGAATAAGTGGGCAGTGACGGACAATACTTATGCCGTACAACAAGGCGTCGAGTTTAACTGGAGCGATCTCAATACCTCTAAGATTTCCAAAGACGTGACTTGTGCCTCGATCGCTAATGGTGCCAGCTCTGAGGCTTTAAAAATTGCCCAACTTCAATGTTACGCTGATTATTATTGGAGATCCGGCATGGAGAACTCAGACGCCTGCTTACCTCGCGTTGATATGGATTGGTCAGCAACGACTTCCGCTAACTTCGCTATTGTTGATAAAATCCGTCCCCAAGGTTTGATCTTCTTCGAGAAATACAACCCACTTCCAGATGGATCCGGTGGTTCTTTGCTGACTCGTCAAGAACACTATCAGGGTGTGAATGTCGATGGTACAAGCTGGGTGAACTGTCGTGTGGTTGAAGTTGGTGGCCTCAGCATCAAGAAAATAAGCGCTACAAAACTGCTGGCGACTTACCAATCTTCTTTGATCACCACCAGCACTACAAAGCCTGCGTGCCTGGCCGCGTTCAATGGAACACGTGAAACATTTATGTTTTATTTGAATAAGTAATTTTCCGAGGGTGCCGTGAGTGAACAACACGGCACCTGCCCTTATTTACCGTGCTCTTGCAAAAGACGTATGACGAACTCTTCCGTTATTTATTAGTGAAAACTCTAATGTGCCTGGATCGTTGAATAATCTAAGAATCTCATGCTGCCCGTCGACACTTCTGTCACACTGAAGACGGACATCTGTCATGTTCACAGTTCCCTTTAAGCAGCTTCCAAAAATTCCGTAAACTTGTCCGATTTTCTCGCACGGTTTGCCGAACCTACTGCCTGCGGCATAAGACACCACCAAGTGACCTTGATCTTCAGTCACCGCCAAGGCGCAAGCCCCCTGCTCAAAGCCCGCATAGGTTTTTCGGAAACCAAAAAGATATTTTGTCGGCATATAGAGTTCGCTTGCCGAAGCCAATGAAGGAAGAACCGCGAGAATCAATATTATTTTTTTAACCATTACTTACTCCAGGTTATATTTTCGTCGCTGAGTTGAGGTGCAACTGAAAACGTTTTACCTTCGCCTCTTTATTTTTTCCATGGAGGTAGCTGGGTTTTGCACGTTTTGCACACCAAAGCCGTGAGTATTTCAATATTGTCATCTAAATCAGTGTCGGCGCTGGGCTCGAGATTGGTATCAGCCAGCGCAATGTGTGAAGGCTCAAGATGTTCCTTTAAGTTTTTTGTATCGTCGCAGCCCTCAGAAAGAACCCCTGACATCACTCACTCCCCTTCACGATGATAGAAGGATGGAAACACAAGTCCTTCGCTCTTTGCAGCAACCCTTAAAGAAACACTATCTCGAAGAACCCCAAGCGAGCCTCGTCACATTTCACGTCACGGGCAAACTGGAAGATGGAATTTCCTGCC
>JBJTMR010000072.1:0-4763 GCA_046070625.1 Bdellovibrio sp.
GAAAAAAAATTTTATCCACATAATAAATCTCTCAAGCAGCTTTCAACTGATGGCTCTGAATTCGTCAAACTCAGCGCCAAAGAATTAGAAAAACACTTTGTGGATTTTGCCAACAGCCTGGGTTCCCTTCAAGAAGTCATCTTTGCTGAAGGTAAGCATAAGGTGCTTATTGTTCTGCAAGGGCTCGACACCTCCGGAAAAGATGGCACGGTCAAACATGTTTTTAGCTCTACCAATCCACAAGGTGTACGCGTGGTGTCCTTTAAAAAGCCCACAGATGAAGAACTCCGTCACGATTATCTGTGGAGAGTACACAAGAAAACTCCTGAAGCCGGAGAGATTGTGATCTTCAATCGCAGTCACTATGAAGATGTGCTCGTGCCCTTCGTTCACAAAAGCCTCCCTAAAAAACAGACTTTAGGTCGAATTTCAGACATCAATCACTTTGAAAAGATGCTCGTCAACGAAGGGGTTACGCTGCTTAAATTCTTTTTGCACATCAGCCCTAAAGAGCAAGCTAAACGAATCACTGAACGACTCGAGAATCCCAAAAAACATTGGAAGTTTCAACTGAGTGATCTGACAGAACGCCAGCTTTGGAATAAGTACCAAGATGCCTATAGCATGATCTTAAAAGAAACCCATCACGAAGATCGACCTTGGTTCATCATCCCTGCCGACGACAAAGATCTGCGCAATTACTTGATCTCCCAGATCCTGGTAGATCGACTGGCGGAATTAAAACCCACACTCCCGCAGTTTGATCCTAAGACTTTGAAAAAAATCAAAGAAGAAGCTGCGAGTCTTTTGAATTCGTCTAAAAAACTTAAGCCACGTACCTAAGGACTCGGCTCAAAATAGTTGGGCATCTCCGTTGGGGGATGCCGCAAGTGCCGCTCAAATTCCAACACGATATCTTGTGCTTTGTGGGGATCTAAGTGTGCTAAAGCCTCTTCGACCAGTAAGCTTTCTTTATCGCGATTCACACTTAAAAATGCCGCAACACGGTCTTCTTCATAATAGATGACCACGAAGTCTTTTTTGTCGATATCGCCTAACACATCCATGCGATCAAACCGATCCGAATAACCAATATAGTTTAAGGTTTGATCAAAATGTTGAGTCCAAAAAAATGGGACATCTTGAAATTTTACTTTTTCGCCCATCATATTTAAAGCAGCGATTTGTCCTTGTCGTTCAGCAACCTCCCAGTGCTCTACTCTGATAGCTCGCTGTGCGCGAGGGTCAGGCCATTTTGCGATATCACCTGCAGCGTAAATTCCGGCCACTGAAGTTTCCAAATGTTCATTTACTAAAACACCGTGATCAACTTTACATCCTGCCTGCGCCGCAAGAGCCGTGTTCGGCTTGATTCCAGCTCCGACAATTACAAAATCACACTCGACGACTTGGTCATCATCTAAAAGGACACTGTGGCGGCGAATTTCTTTGACGGTATGTCCAAGATGAAAATGGACTCCGTGTTCTTCGTGAACTTTTTTAACAAAGGCTCCAGCATGCACACCGACGGATTTTAAAAGTGGCATATCTTCAGGAGCAATCACATGAACTTCCAGTCCCCGTTGTCGCAAGGATGCTGCGGCCTCAAGCCCAATAAATCCGGCGCCAATGATTGCGACTTTTTTTGCGCGCGAAGTTCGCTCGATAATGCCTTTGCAGTCTCGCAACGAGCGTAGGACATAGACATTTTCATGATTAATTCCTGGAATCGAAGGCTTGATCGGGCTTCCGCCTGTCGCCAACAACAACTGATCATAACGAAGGCGTCTGCCATCAGACAGTTCAACCATCTTATCTTGGGTTTGAATTTTCACCGCAGCCACACCCAGATTGAGATTAATTTTGTGACGCTCATAGAAATTCTTTTTGACTAAGGGAATCCAATCTTCATGAGCGGTGCCAGCCAGATAGTCCTTGGAAAGATTTGGACGGTCATAAGGAGGCGCCTCGTCTTCCGTTATCATATGAATGAAACCGACAAAACCTTTGCGCCTCAAGGTCGTGGCCGCCGCCATCCCTGCAGCTCCTCCGCCGACAATAACAATCCGGGTGTTTTCGGTCCCTTCTTTGACTTTGTGATGCAAAGGCTTTTTCCCGGTAACGAAAATCTTGTCGCCGCGGACTTCGGTGATCCAACAAGAAATCGGCATCAATGCAGGAGCCTTCAACGGCTCCCCGGTTTTCAGATTAAAACTTGCATGATGCCACGGACAATGGACTGTGGCACCCACGAGAGTTCCCTTACTTAACGGTCCCCCATAGTGTGAACATTTCGCACCGACGGCGTAGATTTCTCCTTCGAGGGACACGAGCATGACGGCCTTATCTCCCACATGCCCAAGCAATGTTTCGCCATCTTTAATCAAATCAACCGAAACTCCCTTAGTAAAATCGGGGCCGGAAACTTGTGCATTGGTAGCCATAGAACCTCCCTGGCCACCCCAGTTTAAAGATCTTCTGAAGAGGACTTGAGCAAACCTTCACATGAGTGCAAAAAATCACAGTGTGGGCTGTCTCATTGTGAGATTCTGCTCGACAAGGGTCTGGAACTCATAAACCTTCTGCCCTCATATTCCGAAAAAGAAATGCTAACCACCGATGTCTTGCAGCGACGAGTTTTCAGGAGGCTAAGTTGAAACAATGGGTAAAAAAGCTAGTTGATCAATTGGATATGGATTGGAGTTCTACGGGTACAGATGCCAAGAAGACTCCCGACGCTCCGACGCTTTCCGAAGATCGTGCAACGCTGTTGTACATCCTGGATGTCTTCAATAAGAATCTTTTTGAAGTGCAGAATCATTCCGTGCGCAAAGTGCGTAACAAATTGGATACTTTTGCAAAAGACATGATGAAGGCCGAAGGCGAGGAATTGGAAAACGTCCTTTTCCGCTTCCGCCAATTCATCTCGAGTTACCGTATTGACGAAGTGACCTATGTACAAAATACCTTTGATGATTTTAAGCGTATCATTTGGGACTTTGCCGACAACCTCAGCGAGGAAGTCCAAGCTCAGGCCTCGGCAGAAGGTGAAATCAACAATAGTCTGCAAGGCCTGCGCGAAGCCGTAGAGTCTAACTCTATTGATGAACTCCGTTCGAAATCCCGCGAGTTCATCAGCAACTACCTCCAGCACCAAACGGCCAACAATGAACGCCGCTCGAAACGCATGGAAAACGTAAAAAAGAGCCTCAGCACCGTCAAAAAACAGTTGATGGAAGCTAATCGTTCTATGCGTTCTGATCACTTAACCGGCGCTCACAACCGTCGAAGTTTTGACGAACAAATAAAACGCTATATCCAAATGAACGAATTGGATCACGACCCCGTGACAATGATTTTATTTGATATCGACTTTTTCAAAAAGATCAACGATGCCTATGGCCATGATATCGGCGATTTCGTCTTGCAAGAATGCGTGCGCCTTCTGCAAGAAAGCTTCGCCCGCGAAGTCGACTTCGTTGCCCGCTTAGGCGGCGAAGAATTCGCCGTCATTTTACCAGGATGCGATTCCACAGTAGCCGCGAAAATGGTCGAAGAATGCATGACCAGAATCCGCAAAGAAGTCTTCGTTCACGGCAACCTAGAAATCCGCTACACCGTATCCGCAGGTATCGCACAACTAGAAACCCGAGAATCCCCAGACAGCTGGTACAAACGCTCTGACGAAGCCCTGTACAGTTCAAAACAAACAGGTCGCAACAAGTACACAATATCCACTTCTGCCAAAATCAAAAGCGTCGCCTAACCGCGACGCTTTTCGCGTTTTATCCTTCCCTGCTATTAAAATCAGCCGCGACACTGCCCCTATTCAGTGACGACCGCTGCCAGTACATCGCAAGCCCGCATCCCTCGCGGCTAGAGCATTGTGTGATTGACATAAAACTCTGAGATTGTTGTATTCATTTGTCCCGCCGAGAGCTAACGGTTGACGATGATCAATTTCCAATTTGTATTTAGACTGACACTTGCGACCGGTTTTGGGGTTTTGGTATTCGCAACAATGCTGAGCTTTGGTTAAAAGACTACGCTTGGTGTGAACAGAAATATACTGACGAAGAGTTAGTTTCTTTTCTGATTTTGTTGCAAGAGCGTGCGGCCAAAACCCCTCAACACTTGTGATCTTTGGTAGTATATTTGATTCCATCTTTAGGTCAGACGCTAAGTCTATCCCCGTAGCGATGACGGACGGTGTTGTCTTTTTGTTCGTAAGTTTCACTTGATTATGCTTTTTTGCAAGTGTCGCTATGACTTCAGATAGACTTCCATTTGGGCAAACATGTGACAACAAACTTTTGGCTTGTTCCAATTCTGCAAATTGTTCTTTTGTTAGCGTGATCTCAATTCGTACTGATTCATCTTGCTGTGGCTTCACTTTTTCGCGATTCTCAACAGGTAAATTCATTTCAACAGCTAAGGTCTTTTGAGTTCCGAAGGTATTCTTATTTTCAAGCTTCGTTAAAACTTTGAGCGTTTGTTCAACAGAGACAGTTTCGCCTTTCCTCGTGCTTTCTTTTAAGCACTTTTGCACTTGGGTTAATTGAGATAGATTTAAAGATCCCTCTTCAATTTTTTCCGCAACAGCTGGAACTTGTTTTAACAATCGCGCCGATTGCAACCGGCGATAGGCACTGCCTTCGGAATATCCCAATCCACGAGTAAGATAAGAATACATACCATCGAATCCAAGATCGGCATAAATCTTACGCTCTTCGATTTCCGCGATGTGCAGTAATACCAAATGA
>JBJTMR010000073.1:0-9706 GCA_046070625.1 Bdellovibrio sp.
TGGTAAATTCTATGCCGCTAGCAACGGTGGTCAACCCACGATAGGCGTTCTGTCAGAGCAAAACTTCCAGTTCTTGGATTTACATTCTCGACAAGTCGCTTCGATGCCAGCGGTATCAACCATCACTTGTCAGAAGTCCAACATGATGCTCGTTAAAAATGGCAAGGTTCTTCGCAGTGCCTGTATTGGTGCTAAAAACAAAACGACCTTCAAAATGACGGAGCTTGCGGGACTCCTGGCCATGCTTCAATAAAAGGACATTTTCAGGGCGGTGACTATCTTTTTTTCAAAGGACCTCAGGCTGCCCCAAAAATACCCGCGGTTCTGATTCATATCGATTTCAGAGGGCCTCGCAGCCTTTTAGATACTTTGTTTAGCCTTCGTAAAGGTTTTAAACACAAACTAGTTCGTATACGTCTCATAACGACATAAAAATCGGCTCAAAGAAATGCCGTCCATTCTGTTCGTTTATAGCTGATCGCCCACCCTACTTAAGATCGATAAAACAAGTGGCACTCACTTTGCTTTATACATTCTCAAGTAGCCTGGGAGGCAAAATGAGCACAGCTCTTGCGAGAACTTTTGGAATGAAAACTGAATTGATCTGTTTAGGTTTTGCGTTGCTTTCTACTGCTGCATGTTCTCCGATGAGCTTCTCTGATGCAACTCAAGCTGCGGCTCTGCAACAAGGTGTTTCACCCATTAGTTCTGGTGAAATTGCAGAGGGCCCGGCTGAAGTTATTTCCGGTGGACAACCCGCACAAGCTTCGGCTCCGGTGGTTGTTACGCCCTCACAAAGCCTGATCCTTGATGACGTTCCATTTACCGCAGAAGTCGGTCTTCCGACATGTGTGGATGTCACTCAAGATTCATTTGCCTTCGATTTAATTTCGGGTGCGGACTCTAAAGTAGTTTCAGCACAAGTAACTAGCCTTCCAACAGTTAACGGAAAAGTTGATTACGAAAACTACTCTGTATACGCCGTATACCAAGCGGATGGTCGTTTACATGGTGAGCAGGCGCATATCGAAGCTACAATCGATAATTCAAGAGTTTACGGCTACTTTAACTGTAACATTCAAACTTCAGTCATAAATAGAGTGGCAGAAGAGATGAAGGCTCCATGGTCAGGTCTTGTACCGCGCACTAAAATCCACGTACTAGTAGAAGAGATGTCAGTAAAACCAGTGGGCATCATGCTGAAAAATCAAAACACAAACCAAATCACTTTGAGATGCTTTAAGTAAAATCAATTGTTCAAAAACGACCTTGACCCTAAACCGCAACCAGCCAGAGACTTCAAAGTCTCTGGCTTTTTTTTTGATTGAAGTGGCAAAGAACTTTTAACGAATCTTGTCGCCTTCCCTCATCGACAATTCCAACTGGCCCCCGACTTCCCACGTACTTCCACCAACTTAACCTTCCCAAAAAAATCAACTCTGCTCAGCTTGTTTACAGGCGCGCACCAAACAGAGTGATATCTTGGCTTGGAGCACCTGCTGTTACCGTCACGTTCCAGCACAGACTGTTTTTGTCTCTTGCGTGAAGGTATTTAGCATCTTTCATTAAATGAACATCTCAATCTGTAACACACTTTCGTCAACTGCAACTCAGGGACTCCTCACACCCTAACGCTCGAACATTCATTAGAAGTTCTAACTGGCTTGGTCGTTGCTATATCTCTTTTCAACACTCACGGAGGCGCGCGATGAAAAGTATCCTTATAAAGACATTGAACATGAAAACTGAGATCTTATGTTTAAGCTTTACACTGCTTTCAACTGCCTGTGCGCCAATGTCGTTTACCCCAAGCAATCTGGCTGGTGAGGCTGCGGCCGTGAGCCCAATGGGTGGTTCCACTTCGCCAGTGATCGTTGACAACTCCGGGAACATCGTCGATGTCGTGGGAGCTACGCAAGGTTCGATACCGGTAACTCCGACGGCGAACCCAATCGTGGATACTTCCGTTCCATTCGTAGCAACTATCGACCTGCCAAAATGTAAGGAACTGACTCAAGATCAATTTGCCTTTGATTTAACTTCAGGTGCAAATGCGAACATAGCGACCGCACAAATATCGCACTTACCAACAACAAGTAACGGTAAAATGGAATACGAAAGCTATTCAGTCTACGCCGTTGCAGAACAAGACGGTAAGCTTGTCGGAGAAAAAGTGAATCTTGATGCGACGATCGATAACAAGCGTGTCTATGGGCACTTCAACTGTCTTATCCAAACGTCAGTTGTAAATGATTTGGCAGAAAAAATGACTGTGCCATGGATCAACGTTGCTCCAAAAATGCAATTGCAAATTAAAATGCCAGGCTACGAAAACATCAAATTCGTAGGTATTGCGGTGGTAAACCAATCAACTGACCAAGTTACTTTAAGATGTTTCAAATAATTTCAAACTGAAACATTAACAACAACTTCAAGGTAAAAAAAGGCTTCAACAATGAAGCCTTTTTAATTAATAAAACATCCCAAGAAATTTATAGAAATAGCTGCCGAGTGATTTGAGCCGCTTCAACGAAGTTTATACAACTGTAGCAACCGAGAATACTCACTCGTCGCCATGATTTTATTCAGTGCGGCCTGCCAGCGCAAGATTTCGTCATCTGGAATGTCTTTGCTCGCGACAATGTAAAGTGACGAGCTTGATATCTTGACGGGAGTTTGCTCAAGCATGTCGGGCGATAAATTCGCTTTTTTCAGCCAATAAGCCACACCTAACGCTGTTTCGCCAATACCTAAATCACAGCGCCCATGAATCGTTTTAAGATAAATTCCTTGAGGATTAACTCCCACATCAAGATTTTTGAACCCGGCGGACTTTAAAAAGGAAAACACCAATCCCATATCTCGAGAGCAAACTCGACCGACCTTTTTCGCATCCTCAAGATTTTTAATCTGGATGTTGCTGCCTTTTTTTTTGTAAAAATAGATGGACTGCTCTGCAAAGGGTCCAATCCATTTATATAAAGATTTCCGCTCTGGCGTTTGAATAAAGGAATAAAACATGACCCTCGGGCCTTTGTCTAAAACCTTAAGACCGCGGGAGCTGGGCAGAACTTCAATCTTGTAACTCAAGCGAAGCTGTTTCATAACGAGCTTTATAACGTCAGACGCAAACCCCGTAATTTCGCCATTTTCAGTGTAGTTAAAAGGTGGCCACTCTTCTGTAAGAATAAGAATTGGCTCCGGGGGTTTCGCAAACGCCGGGGCCCACAGGCTCAAGGAAAGTGAAACAAAAAATACGCAAACAAACGCCTTCGGATTCACTCTTTCGCCCCTTCATATATATATTTTTATTTTTCATCCAAACACAGACGCTGCCAAGAACGGAAGTCGGACAGAACGCATAAAAAAAAGGCTTCGTTGCCGAAGCCTTTTCCTAAATTATTTATAAAAACATTCCACGAAGACTGCGGATATCTCGAATAAGTTCGTCTACCGCTTCATTGACGTTATCAAGTCGATGATAAACCTGGGTCATGTCCTTTTCTTTACGAACATGGGCCTTCAGCTCTTTCATTGCATTTCTTGCACCTTCAATCGAAAAGCGATCTCTGTGCAAAAGCTTACGAATCAACAACGCATTTTCCACATCTTTACGAGTGTACATACGCTGATTGTTGGAAGCTTTTTTCGGCTTCAAAACTTCAAATTCAGTTTCCCAATAGCGCAAAACGTACTGTTTGATACCCAAGATCTCAGCCACATCACCGATTTTAAAAGCCATCTTGTTAGGGATCGCTTTGATCTCTTCCATCAATTTATCATCACAAAGCATTGCTGGAATAGAAATCGTTTGAGCTTGAACTGGTTCATTCGGCTGAATAGATTCCGTTTCAACAAAATCAAGATGTTGATCGCCCAACGAAAGCTCAGAGCTTTCAAAGCTCATCTGCTGATCGTCTACTGGAGTCATCGGGTATTCCGTACGCTCGCTATGAACGGGAGTTATTGTCTCCGCCTCAGAGCTATTCATCGTCACCGTAGTCGTCGTCATCATCGTCATCATCCTTGAGATGTTCGTACTCTTCACCATTCAACATTGCCTTCAACACTTGCGAAGGACGGAATGTTAATACGCGACGAGCAGAGATTTTGATTTGCTCACCAGTTTGTGGATTGCGCCCGATGCGCTCATTTTTGCCACGAACTACGAAATTACCAAATCCAGAAATCTTAACTTTTTCGCCGTTTTGCAAAACATGCTTCAAGGTATCGAAGCACAGTTCAACCAATTCAGACGCTTCCTTTTTAGAGAAACCGATTTTTTGGTAAACGTTTTCGACGATATCGGCCTTCGTCACTGTTGATTTACCCAAGTTTTGGCCAGCCATTGTGATCCTTCACTTTAATATTTGCTAGTTAACTGCTTCTGCCTACATGCCTACCGGCATTTAAGCTCTGCCGGCTTTCGCCGAGTTTCCGCGACCAGCTAGCTTTACATAACTAAAGCCTAGCAAGTAACGGAAAACAATCAAGAATTTATCTCACAGAAAGATCAAAATTCTTTTTCAAGCTCTCAAGTACCTTCGTTGTCACTCCGGAGATCTGCTCTTCTTGCAGTGTGGCATTTTTATCTTGAAGCCACAAACGGATGGCTACGGATTTCTTACCCGCTTCCATTTTGTCGCCTTCATAGAGGTCAAACACATCCACATTCACAAGCAAAGCACCCGCAGCTTTGCGGATATCCTTCAGAACATCCCCCACCTTCAATGCTTTTGGCATCACAAAGGCAAAGTCACGTTCAACAACTTGGAACTTAGAAACACTTTGAATACGGTACGGACGAGGTTGACCTTTATACAACTGCTCAAGGTCGAACTCTCCCACAGCCGCTGGAACGCGAATCTTCGCATCATCCAAAAGAACTGGATGCAGAGTTCCGATGAAGCCCACTTTTTTACCTTCCACCAACAACTGAGCATATTGCCCCTGGTGCATGAAGGCTGGAACTTCAGATTTATTAGTTGGAGTCACCCATGTGTAAGCCGAAATATTCAAAGCTTTTAAAAGACCTTCAACTGACGCTTTAAGTTCAAACACAATTGGATAATCCAAAGATTTATTCCAAAGGTTTTCAGATTTACCCCAAAGAGCAAAACCGATGCGCGAGTTTTCACCATAACCACCGTCTTCTTGCGTGAAGAACGTGCTACCAATTTCAAATAAACGACCTTGCATGTTTCCATAGTGGAAGTTCGTCGAAAGATTTTTAAACAAACCAAAACTCAAAGAAGATCTCATCACGTCCATTTCTTCATTCAATGGATTCATGATGCGGATTTCTTTCGCTGTTGCTGATAAACCAGCTGCCTTCAAATTCGAAACATCGCCCAAGAAAGCCTTTTCCGCTTTAGAGCCTACGAAGGCAAAATTGAACGCTTGTTGGAAACCATCAGCGCGCACAAGCTCGCTGACCGTTTTATTCAGCATAAAGCCTTTGTCGTGATGAGCCGGAGGATTTGTGAATACCGGCAACGCTTCAGGAATATGGTCGTAACCATTCAGGCGTGCGTATTCCTCCACCAAGTCCATGTCTTGCTCAAGGTCAAAACGGAATGTCGGAGGCAAGACTTTGAAAGTCTCGCCGGATTTTTCAATCCCGCAACCCAGACGTTTCATATAGTCCACGAATTGTGCTTCTTCAGCAGCATAACCCAAACGATCTGAAACAGTTTTCACTGTGATCGTGATTGGATTTTTCTTCACTGGATTTGGATAGAAATCGTGATGATCAGCAAATGCTTCGCCACCAGCGACTTCCAAGATTAAAGCCGTCGCACGGTTCAAGCCACGCAAAGCCCCATCTGGATCCACACCGCGAGAAAAACGGTATGCAGAATCTGTGTCAATTCCGTGAGTGCGCGAAGTTTTACGAGCGCTCATCGGAACGAAGTAAGCAGATTCCAAAAAGATTTCAGTCGTGCCATCAGTAACGCCAGAGTTTTTACCACCCACAACGCCCGCCAAACACATTGGGTGAGACGCATCACGGATCGTCAGCTCGTCACCTGTCAAAGATTTCTCTGTGCCATCCAAAGTGATGAACTTTTCACCTGCAGCAGCGCGATCTACGATCACTTTTTTGCCACCGATGAAAGCCGCATCAAACGCATGTAAGGGTTGACCCAATTCCATCATCACGAAGTTTGTCACGTCGACGATGTTGTTGATCGAGTTCATACCCACTGATTCCAAACGGTGTTTCAACCATTCTGGAGAAGGACCGACTTTAACACCTTTGATCACGCGACCCGTGTAACGAGGGCACACATCAAAAGCTTTTACCTCCAAGGCGATTTCCGACTTTGTCGATTTAGAACCCAATTTTGGTTCAGCCTTAGGAGCATTCAATTCTTTACTTAGCAAACAGGCCACTTCACGAGCCAAACCAAAGTGACTTAAGCAGTCCGCACGGTTCGGAGTCACCTTCAACTCGAAAGTAATATCGTCGTAACCACCGTACTCAGCATAAGACTTACCAATTGGAGCATCCGCTGGCAGAATTTCGATGCCGTCTGATTCTTTCGCCAAGCCAAGCTCTTTCAAAGAGCACAGCATACCGGCAGAATCCACACCACGAACCGCAGATTTTTTAATCGCGAAATTACCTGGCAGCACTGCGCCCGGTAATGCCACGATCACGCGATCACCCGCTTTGTGGTTTTGCGCGCCACATACGATTTGATGAACAACATCGCCAGTGGAAACTCTGCAAAGAGATAGTTTATCTGCGTTTGGATGTTTGTCTTTTTCAAGGATGTGACCAATCACCACGTGATTGAAGTCTTTTGCCAGGTTGGTGATTTCTTCAACCTCAAGACCTGCACGAGTCAATGTCTCAGCAAGTTCCTCTGGCTTAGAGAAGAACTCTTTCACATCCACATATTCTTGGAGCCATTTTAAACTGATCTTCATTTTACAAACTGCCTTAAGAAACGAACGTCATTTTCAGGGAACAAACGAATGTCTTCGATGCCGTACTTGATGATGGCCATACGCTCAACACCAAAGCCGAATGCGAAACCTTGATATTTTGGATATTCGATTTTCGCCATTTGGAAAACTTTTGGATTTACCAAACCGCACCCACCAATTTCAATCCAACCTGTTTGCTTACAAAGACTGCAGCCTTTGCCTTTGCAAATTGGGCAAGAACAATCCACTTCCGCAGAAGGTTCGGTGAACGGGAAAAAGCTTGGACGGAAGCGAGTTTTCAAACCTGGTCCAAAATATTCACGCACGAAAAAGCTGATTGTGCCCTTTAAGTCCGCCATAGAAACTTTCTCATCCACGCACAAAGCTTCGATCTGATGGAAGTTTGGCAAATGCGAAATATCGCTATCGCAACGGAACACCGGGCCGGTCCCGATCACGCGCAAAGGCAACTTTTCAGTTTCCATTGTGTGGATTTGGATCGGACTGGTGTGAGTTCTCAACACGTGAGTCTTGTCGATAAAGAAAGTATCTTGCATGTCACGAGCTGGATGATCTGCAGGAATATTCAACGCTTCGAAATTATAGTAATCTTTTTCAATCACAGGGCCCGTGCGCACGCTATAGCCCAAACGAGACATGATCCCGAAGATCTCTTCGATCACCATGTTCACTGGATGCTGAGACCCTTTGTTGCGAGTGAACGAAGGCAAAGTCAGGTCCAACTCTTCGTTGGCCATTTTTGCATTTACTTCTGATTTTTTCAGATTTTCTTCAGCTTCCGTGTAAGCCGTTTCAAGCACAGCCTTCACTTCGTTGACCTTCTTACCAAACAGAGGTTTTTCCTCTTTTGGCAAAGTGGCCATTTCTTTCATAATTTCGGTCAAAGAACCACTTTTCCCAAGATACTGAACCTTGAGGTCATAGAGTTCCTTAGAGCTTGGGGCCGCTTTAAATGCCGCCAGCGCTGCTTCTTTAATGGAATCAAGTTTGGATGTGCTCATAGACCCCAGTTATCCCGCCAAAACCCTCTATATTCAAGAGTTTGGCCCTCTTAGCCCACAGCGCCAAGCGAACCTTGCTGAGTATTTAAGCAAAACCCTTCTCAGGCCCCACTGGCCACGTCTCAAGTCGGGATTCTCCCTCTAGAAATTAGGCGCGCACCCAGGTTCTGGATATACTGCTAAAGGGGGATTTTTATGAAGTACTGGTTAGTCTTATTTGCCATGATCACAAGTTCACAATACAGCATTGCACAGTCCGTCGATTCAGATGTCGAAACTGAACTCTCGTGGGGGCAAACTGAAGAAGCTAAAATTGAAGCTCAAGAACAAGCCAAATTCCTTGAGCGTGAAAAAGTTCGCAAAGCCCAAATGAAACAACAAGCAATAAAATCTGCCCAAGAAGCCAAGCAGCTTGAATTGGCCGCTGTCCAAAAAGCTCAGCAAACTCGCATGGAAAAAGAAAAACTCACCGCTGAAGTAAAAGAATACCAGCGCCAAATAAAATTGAACGAAGAGCGCAAGACCAAAGCGCAAAAGAATATTCAATTTTCGAAAGACGAAACTGAACGCTACAGAAAATTTGCTCAGGAATACAAAGACAAAAGAGACGCCTCCCAGAAGGAACTCGACCGTCTGAATAAAGAAGGGGCGAACGTTGCGAAGTGGACCCAAGAAGCAAAAATGCAGGCTTTGAACTCCCAAAAAGAGGCCTCTATCGCTTCCGCCCGAACAAAACAAAAAGAGGCCATGAACGAAAAAGCCCTCCACGATGGCAACCGCATCTATCGCGGCATCAGTTCCGAAAAATAGCCCCCGGTTCATATTCCCTGGCTGCTGAGAGGTGTCTAATTTGCCGACAATCCTCTCTGGCCCAGGGGCTTTTTACAGGGCCACGTTCCCAGACCCAATGATTTCCCTTAAAAATTAGCTAAACCCTTCTATCTTCAGGGAAAAACGGCTATAACTCTGCCACCCATGGCACACAAGAACAAAACCAACTATAGTCCCTACAAGGCTCGCCAAGAAGCTCGCTCTCAATCCGCGGGCGCGGCGGCAATTCCGCAAACCACAGAACACCGTGGACGCCACAAGAAACCGGAAAGTATTTTTGAACTCCACGAAGCGAACGATCGCTTGGCAGATATTTTCCGCAATCACGATTTCGATTTAGTAAATCACCAACAGCGTATGCAACTCGCGCACTTCTATCGCCTGTTGATGTTGAATCAAGAAAAAGAAAACTTCACCCGTCTTTTGAAATTGAAAGATATCGCCATCAAACACTTCATCGACAGTATCATCATCATGAAACACACCAAACTGCAGTTCCCCCTTTTGGATGTCGGCACGGGTCCTGGCTTTCCGGGGATTCCGCTGAAAATCATGTTCCCCAACGAACAAATTCTTTTGGGTGAAGGTGTTCAGCGCCGCGTGGAATTTTTAAAGCACGTCCGCACGGAAATGAAGCTGCCGCAATTAGACATCCTCGGCCGTAATATCAACAAGCACTGCGTTTACCCTGTCAATGGTGCCATCACTCGCGCCGTGGAAGACATCGGCAACACCCTGAGCAATGTCATCAACTGCCTTAACCTCGGTGGCCGCGTGTACTTCATGAAGGGACCTGGAGTCGACCCGGAAATTGAAATGGCCAAAAAGACCTGGGGCGAATTCTACAAGCTCGTTGAAAACACTCCCTACTCGCTGCCCCACACTCCCCATGAGCGTCGCATGGTGGTCTATGAAAA
>JBJTMR010000074.1:0-5083 GCA_046070625.1 Bdellovibrio sp.
CAAATGTCGCTCGACCACAAATTTTCTCCCACACTCCCCATATATTCGACGCTCCTCCAAAGAAACTCTGCTCATACATAAAATCGCCTCCGCAATTTTTTCCGAGTTTTCAGCTTCTACAGAAATACCAGCGCCTGCTTCCTGAACCCAATCATTGCCTGCCGTCACAGAATGAACAATAGGGCAACCTGCCATCATATAATCGAGGATCTTATTGGGATTGATACCAAAACGGTAGATGGACTTTCGACTCCAACCTATATACGCAGCATCAATTTCACTCAAAAAAACCGGAATCTGCAACTTGGGGATACTTTCAAAAAAATATACATTTCGAAGCCCCTGCTTCATAGCAAACTTCTTTAAGAGCGGCTTTTGCTCCCCCTGCCCCACCATCACAATAGCAATGGGGTCATTCACTAATCTCCTTGCCGCATCCATTAGAAACTCTAATGCATTCGCAACACCATGAGCACCAGCATACCCAAGGATAAAAAAACCTCTGCTCTTAAGTTCAGCAATTTTCTGCGACACCTGAGGGTTCAACGCCTCTGGATTCCTCCAGTCTTCAGCAAAGACACCATTTGGCACATAACAAAACCTCTTTGGATCAAGTCCATGCTCGACCATATAGTGATCTGCCTTTTGCAGCATACTGACCACTCGATCCACATTTCGGTACGAAAAGTTTTCGGCCCACTGAAACAACATCACCAATGGGTTGTACTTCGAAACCCCTCCCAGCTCGATCAAAGTCAACGGCCACAAATCATGAACCTCATGAACCAACTTTGCTTTATGACGTCGAGCCAGAAAATAAGCTGGAATGACATCCAGGGGATAGGTAGAAGAAGCAACAACGACATCCGGGACAAACCCTCTCACAATATTTTTCTGCCCAAAAAATAATTTTAAAACAAAACAAAAAATATTGAGAACGCGACCGACTCCATTACCTGAATATGTCGGGCACTTTAGCCATTGATAATCAACGCCCTCTACACTCTCAATTTCAAAGCTTTTTACTGGAGATGGCTGAACTCGACGAAGATGGCTAAAGCTAGATGCCACAACACGAACTCTATGCCCTTGACGAAGCCATTCCTTTCCCAAGTAAGCCGGTCGAAATTCCATACCGTGACGCAACGAGCCCGCATAATGATTGATATAGAGAATGTTCATGATTACTCTGTCCTGCTCAATAGTCTTTTCAAGATCCTAAAATTATAGCTAATGCTATGAAAACTGAATAGTTAAGATGTCTCAACGCCACACATCATCCCTTTGCAACATCGTTTCGATTGAAGGAATATTGCTAGTACCTCAAAGACAGAACTAAAGTTGGAGAATATACACTTGAAGATCTTGCTGGTTTCCGATGCACAAAGCATACATACAAAACGCTGGGCTGAAGCATTTGAAGCCGAGGGGCATATTGTTCACGTAGCGTCGTTCAGAGCCGCAAGCATTCCAGGTATAACTGTTCACCAACTGCCGACGTTGGGCCTCGGTAAGCTCGGCTATTTTTTAGCCGTACCGAAACTCAAAGCACTCTTCAAAACCATTGCACCTGACGTTGTACACGCTCAGTATGTTACGAGTTATGGTTTCATTGCTGCCTTGGCAAAAATAAAGCCCTTGGTTGTCACTGCTTGGGGAACCGATATTCTAATCAGTCCAAAACAATCCCGTATGATTCGCTGGCTTGCATCTTACGCTCTAAAACACGCAGACCATGTTACAACCGTCGCAGAACACATGAACTCAGCAGCGCTTTCTTTAGGTGCTAGTCCCGAAAAATTGACGGCAATTCCATTTGGCGTCGATACGAATTTTTTCATACCAAGTCGAGACAGACATCCTTCTGCAGCAATTCAAATAATTTCAACTCGAAACTTTGCACCTGTATACAATATCGAAACTCTCATTGAAGCGCTGTGGATTCTAAAAACCCGCAATATAAAATTTTCCGCATCGCTTATTGGAAAAGGGCCGGACAAAGAACGCCTAGAAGGAATGATACAAAAATACTCTCTGGAGAAAGACATCACCTTCAAAGGACATGTAGCTCACAGCACCCTCGTAGACTTGTTAGGAAACTCTGACCTCTTTGTGACAACTTCCCTTTCAGATGGCAATAACATCTCTCTTAATGAAGCTATGGCTACGGGAGTTTTCCCCATTGCTTCAGATATACCGGCAAATACGCAATGGATAGAGCATGGAAAAAATGGCTTCCTTTTCAAAGTAAGAAATGCGACAGAACTTGCATCTTGCATAGAATCAGCTGTTGCCAATCCGGCACTCCGAAAATCCGCAGAAGAATACAACCTAAACCTTGTGAAGCAAAAAGCAGATTGGCAAAGCGGCGTCCAAAAAATGAAAACCATTTATCAGTCAATCATTGATGGGAATACTCATGTCTAACGATTTATATATTTTCGGTACTGGATCCCATGCTCGCAAAGTATTCAATTATGCAACAACCATGAACTTCTCCGTAAAGACGTTTGTTGACGAAACACCTAAAGACTCTATTTTCCAAGAAAAACCAGTCGTTTCCTTTGCAAGCTCTTTAGAAGAACAACCAGCAAAAGTATTTATTGCCATAGGAAATCCTGATGTCAGAAAACGCATTTCTGATATCTATACCAATGCTGGATGGAAAATACTGACACTCATTCATCCCACGGCATACGTAGCTCGCGATGCTACAGTAGAAAACGGAGTGTTGGTTGCCGCAGGTGCAATCATCGAAACTGGCGTAAAGATAGGACGAGGGGCTATTGTTGACATAGGAGTTATCATTGATCATGACTGCATTGTCTCAGAATTCTCTCATCTAAAAGCTGGAACAGTCCTGCAGCCAACAACGAAATTTTAAATACCTACGGAATTTCAGATGCCTCAGAATTTACAAAACAAAAATATTCTATTTTTGACTACGATGGACTTTACAGCAAAAGGCATCCAAGTAGTCACGCAAACCCCCAGCGCGCTCGCTAAGGCTGGATGGAATGTTCACTATGTCGTCGGGCGAGACAATTCACCTAATGGAAGCTATCACTACCAAGAGATCATCAATCCACCGAATGTAGATGTGGAACGTTTCGAGATTCCTTATAATAATTTTTTTGAAAACATTCAGAGCCATTTTCTACGTACCGTCTATTCAAAAATCAGAGGTTATTACTCAGTTCTTCAACTAACAGCACGAGGAAATCGCGCGTTGAGGGACAACTCCTATGATATTGTCTATGGGTTCGGCCTACATGGGGTGCTTGCGGCGAATCTACTTAAAATCATTTATGGCCGAAAAATCAAAGTCATTTCTAGATTTTTTGGAATTTGGGATTTTTATTCTTACACTCTCGCTCAAAAAAAATATCTCAAACAACTTTTCAATTGGGATGTTTTACTAGCACTTTACCTACCTGCAGATCTTACGATTATCACTAACGACGGAACTCAAGGCGACAAAGCTTTAAAGTTCATTAATTCAAAGGCTCTCAACAATTTTAAGTTCTGGTCCAATGGCGTCGAGGAGCAAAAACTCCCAGCTCATGAAGTTTCAGCCTTCAAAGAACAAATGGGATTAAAAGATCATGTAAATCTTGTTAGCGTGGGGCGCCTAGTTTTTCCAAAACGTGTCGACAGAGGCCTTCAAATTGTTTCACACCTTGTTCATCATTATGACATCAAAAATATTAGATATCTCATTGTAGGTGACGGCGAAGCTAAGTCCTATCTAGAACAACTCGCAAAAGATCTAAAGATTACCCAACAGGTAATCTTTGTAGGCGCAGTTAGCAATGATGAGGTTAAGAAGTACCTCAATGCTGCTGATTTTTTTATCTCTGCCTATGATGTCTCAAACGTCGGCAATCCTCTTTTAGAGGCAATACGAGCCAACAAGATTATTTTTACTCTTAATAATGGAGATACCGGAAAATGGATTCAACACGGCATAAATGGATTCATTTATGACATCAATGAATCTCTAATTGAGAGCATCTCTGCAGATATGGTCCATCTAATCAAAGACCCTTCCCAGAAAGAAAAAATCAACCATGGCATTAAGAAAGCTGAAGCAAATATGCTTTGGACATGGTCCGATAGAATGGCTGCAGAAGTAGCAGAGATCGACAAACTCTTGCCCAGCCGCCAACCTAAGGAAGGAAACAAATAAATGCTTGTGATAATCTTAGGGCTACCTTATTTCGCAAAAAAAGTTGCACATTCACTTTCTGAAGAAAACAACAATCATCACTATATTGCGTTGAACACCAGCGAAAAAATCATAGATAAAATACGATTTTTATTGTTACTTCCCTTCTGCTCTACTGTGTATTCAATCTCAGGAACAACCTCCACAGGCGGAGCACTTAAACTAGCACTCGCTTTGAAAAAAAAGATCGTTATGCACTGGGTGGGAACTGATGTAATTTTGGCTCAAAAAGTCCATCGTGAGGGAGACCCACTGCCCCAAATTATACATGCAAGCAAACACCTCTGCGAAGTCAGTTGGATTCAAAGTGAATTGAGAGAAATAGGCATCGAGGCCAAAATCGTACAAATTGCCTCTTTTGATCAAACTACTATTCAACGTGAACCTTTGCCTAAAAGTTTCTCCATTTTAACCTATCTAAGTAAAAACCGAGAAATCTTTTATGGTATGGAGAAAGTTACTACTCTTGCAAAAAAATTCCCCCACATTGAAATTCGAATTGCTGGCATTTCTGCCTATAACAAATCACTTCCTCCAAATATCAAGCTGCTCGGCTGGGTTCGAGACATGGCCGCTGAGTATAAAAAATGCTCTCTCTACCTCAGACTTCCAGAACATGATGGGTTGGCTTTTTCAGTTCTTGAGGCCTTAGCGTATGGACGCTATGTTGGCTACTCTCAAGATTACGATGGTACCGAGTATATCGACTCAGAAAAGAAGTTGATTGAATACACTCAGCTTTTACTTGATAAACACAATAAAAACGAACTACCTATAAACTCGTTCGGAATAAAATGGGTGACAGAAAACTTTGACAGAAAAACCAATATGGCACTTTTGAATGCAGAACTCTTA
>JBJTMR010000075.1:0-3551 GCA_046070625.1 Bdellovibrio sp.
GAAACTGAATATTCAGCCATGTCTGGACAACCATCATGAGAATGAGTCCAACGATCGACGTCGAGATACTCAAACCTAAACCTAATAACAGAACACCAAGTCCCGCTGCAATAAAGGAGGCCATCCACAAAGCGCGCCCCGGAAGAATTCGGTGTCCCATTCGAGCAGTTAATGCACCAATAATGGCCCCCACTCCGATGCTTGCCTCAAGCAAACCTAAATACCAAGGGGTCAGATGCAGTTCTTTCAGAATCATCACAGGCAATGTCACAGCAAGATGCGAAAACAAAAACTGAAATAGACCGCTCAACAAAAGTGCACCTAATATCACATGGACCTTGGCCAGAGAGCGGAAACCATTTTTAAGATCACTCCACCACAAGGAAACTCCCTCGCAGAATGAGTTCGTACGGGAAATCAACTTTTGATGGTACAGATTCAATTGAATATTACAGAACAGAGCTATGCCATAAGTGAGAAGATTGAATAAGGTTCCAAAGCCAGGCCCGAGTAAGCTCACCAAGACGCCAGATAGGGCAGGATTCAGGAAGGCCTTGAATCCCGAAACCATTTGGCTGACTTGAAAGGCTGAGGACAGAACTTCTTCTTTTACAATAAACCGTGTTAATCCCGCAACGGACGCTTCAAACATCGCAGTGAACACGGCGCCAAGGCAGGCAATGGCGATCAGCCAGGATAAATTGAAATGATCTAAATAAATCATCAAAAACGCTGCTGTGGAAGTCAACATGCGCAGGATATCCGCGAAGATCATGATGTGCTTGCGTGAATAGCGGTCTATCAGAGGCCCCAAAAGTGGCTGCAAGAAAATTTGAATGGCAGCAACCGGAGCTAAGAGCATCGCAAATTGGAGACCCGACCCAGTCTTTTGCAAAACCCACCAGGACAAAGAAAGATAAGCCGTCGTATCGCCCAATGACGAAACCATTTGGCCGATGCTGTACATGTAAAAGTTTTTTCCTAATGATATTTTCATGAGAAGACCTCATCCGCTTTAAATAAGTTTTTCGCCAAAAATTCTAGAGTTTCATTAATCGTGGTTTTTATTGGGGGGCATGCGGTTCGTCCTTCTTTCCATGATTTTGGGCAAGCTCCTCCGCAAGCTGGAAATAATGGGCAACGCGCGCACGGCCAATCGCCATTGAGTACTTCGTCATAAAAATCCCTGTAATCGCTTCGTTGATAGTTATGAATGTTGCCACTCTTGGATTGATGAGCCTCTGTCTCGTAAGATTTGACTAACGGAATCTCTGTGCAAGTAAAGATATTAAGTGACGGATCAATCACCGCAGATCTTTTATCTAAGGCCATGCATGCCTTGAAGGTTCTTTTCGGAATGAATCCGTCGATTTTCAAACCTAAGGACATAGCACGAACTCTTAGCTGCAATAGCTGTAATGAAAGCTTTTCTTTTTCTTTAATTCTTTGATCGGCATCGTTACCCCAGGAGTGAACTGGCGCAAAATATAAGGTCATTTTCTTGGTCCATTCGTGATTTGCGAGGAAGATTAGAAAGTCCTCCATCGAGTCGACACTCAATGAGTCGACATTGCAGCGAATGTTAATACTTAATTTGTCAGATACGAGGGGGTGAATCGACTGCAGGTTATTCCAAATAATATCGAAACTACCCCGGCCGTTTTTGAACATTCTTCGTTGATCATGAATTTTCTCCAAGCCATCGATAGTTACATCGACCGTATCGAGGCCTGCCTCTTCATGGAGGGTTTTTAAAATGTCATTAGAAAGTTTGAGACCGTTCGAAGCCATTTTAGAACGAATAGGAAAGTCACTTCCTAGGATGTTTTTTAATTTTTGCACTAGGTTTAAATTCTGCGATAGGGCCAAGAGGGGCTCGGCACCGAACAAGCCTAATTTTAATTTTTTTGCTGAATTTTGGTGAACTTGAGCAGCAATAAAATGTGCTACTTTCTCTATGTCATCACTGGAATATCGTTTAGGACCATGGGATTGACCACAGTAGCTGCAACCCAACTGGCAAGATGCAGTTGCTTGAACAGCGAAATAGAGTTCCTCTTCCTGGTTTGTTACTTCGATATTTTCTTGAATGATATTGGCAAGCTCATTTTGCTCATTTGTCAGTAATCCGCGAGAAAGTAAAAGATCTGATGTATTCTCATCGAGCAATTCAAACTGCTCATTACGAATCGCACTCCATGTATCTGCATCTATGGCGAAAACGTCATTGGTGCGAGTTGCCAAAATCAGCTGATAGTGTTCTTCGTCGCGCTTAAAAGAGCGGTGGAAAATATATTTTGAAAGCTTCAAAGGAACCCCCCAGAAGAAAAGGGCAGCGAAGTCGCTGCCCTTATTTTTCCTTATTTGCAAAAGATATTACCAACAACAATGATTTCACAGATAACCGAAGATGGTTCCAGGACCTTTGCGCTGATTTTCTTTGAATCTTTCATGGTTTTTCCCTTTGATTTTATTGAACATTAAGTTGTTCGATATTTCCCTTTTAGCAACGGCCGTGCCGGATCAATTCGTCCTTTATATTCGAATATTTCGACTTGAATATCGCTTTGTCTGATTTTTTGGAATGAATCTCAGATTGTGGATTAATTTTGCGACACGAAGATGTGTGTATTAAGGCCTCTACAGCAACGGAGGCGGCACCAGATTTGCTTCCTGCGTCCCAAAGGGGTTAAAAATGCAAAAGGTTTACGCCAGTAGTTGGGATTGGGATCGAATCGAACTGCTTTCTAGTGGCATTCGAGAGGTGTGGTCTGCAAGTCTTGCAAATATTATTAAGGAACTAAATCCGCCTTCGCATATTTTAGATCTAGGATGCGGCACAGGATATTTCAGCGCAGAAATGCTATCTAAATTAGGAAGTCATCATTTATATTACACCGGCGTAGACCTCGACGCGCAAGCGCTTCTAAGAGCGAAGTCCCGCATTAAATCTCAAAGCTCTTTCATGAATGAATCGGCACTAGGGACACCGGTTACATTGCTGGCCCGCTCCGCGGCTGATGTGATCATATCTTTATCCAATACGTTTCTGTGTCTGGGGAGTCGCACGGAACTATTAAACTTTTTAAATTCAATTCGTCGGTCAGAAGGACAAAAACATTTGGTTTTTAGTGTGGTGCCTTGGGGACCGTTTCAGCAGATTTATAATAAGATGTTCGTCGATTGGTATTACCTGCAAAGTACCTCTCGGGATTGCTGGGTTAAAGTGGATATCATCGAACACACTGAACATATTGAACAACATGTGTATATTAAAGATAGCGATGAACCGTCGCAGATCACTCATCGATTTTTAAAGATGAATGCCCCTGAAATCACCGCGTTCTTTGTGGAAAGCGGTTGGCAGATTCGTAGTTGGCGTAGTCCCATTGATGGCTCCGTCGTCGATCCCGACAAGGCACAGTTGCCTGAATTCTTTATTGTTTGCGATCAAATCGGCCAGCCTTGACTTTAAAAGAATAGATCCCAAATTAGAGATAAGGGGTGGTTATGTCTTTTACTTACACTGTTTGCCCACACTGCCAAAAAGT
>JBJTMR010000076.1:0-15999 GCA_046070625.1 Bdellovibrio sp.
CTCATAAAAGACCCCATCAAAAGTCACGCCATTTGACAAGACCTTCTTTTCAGAAATCTCACCAAAGCTTCCAGAAAAAACAACTCCATTACCAGTCGTGACAATTTCACTTGAAGTAAAGTCCACGTCTGTTCTTTGGGCGTTAATGAGATCTGAAGGGTTGCCATCGATGATGGCTGAAACATTTACATCCATGGAGCAAGCACAGAGGGATAACGACAAACTAAAAAGAGTCCATACTGTTATTTTTCTTTTACAAGATCGCATAGCCCCCTCCTTAGACGTTCATGTGGGTTCACCTGCTCTTGTTCTTATCGGTATTCCTTTGAGACTGCTGATGAAGTCTCCATAGTTTCCGTTCCGCGAGAGCCTTCACTTACATGTGTTCGATGTTTCATCTTGAGACACTTTTTTAATTAAGGATTGATTGTCACTATTCCGAAAAGAACTGCATGACAGCATTGGCTCGATATCACGGCAGATCACCCAGATACATTCTCGATACCGAAGATGAAAGTCTCGTTCGTGTGGCCGGTCCCAAGCAAATTCCCTGGGAAGAAGGCACTTCCATCAAAAATGTCTCTCTAACAGGTTTGGCGTTTACCGCCCCTGACGATCTCTGCCCACTTTTAGGTGAAGTGATTAAAATTCAATTTACGCCTCCGGGTTCACGCCAAATGGCTTGCTATGGAATCGTGACTCGTCTGGAAAATATTCCGGAATCAAAAACCTTGGTCGGAGTGCATTTTTATAAAATGGAAATGGCCCAAAGAATTGTTTTAGCGCAGGGACTTGCGCGCAAGTTTAAAGAAACTCAAGAGCGCGGGCAAATTGATGATCTTCTCAATCGCCCGACAAGTTCTATGAATCTGGTGAATCTTCCGCAACTGACCATGATGGCCTTCTTGGGCTTACTTTGGTGCGCAACCGTGTGGAGTTTATTCCACTTTCAATACCACGGCCTCTACGCTCTTTTTATTAAGTAGAAATACCTTTGCTTTCCAGGCGATCTTTCAATCGCTTGGCTGCAAAATCCATAAACTTTTTGACCTTAGGTGCCACCTCTTTTTGTTCCGGAGTCACTAAGCTCACTGCTCCTTCCACACCGCGCAGCCCTTTGTGAATATGGACTAAGTTTCCCGCTCTTAAATAATCTCCACACAAAAACTCAGGCACCAATGCAATTCCTCGCCCTAAAACTGCCATCCTGACGATCATCGCTGGGTTGTTGGCCGCCAAAACCGTGTTCACCTTCAAGTTCATTTTTTTGCTATCGGAAACTCTCCATAGCTCGATCTTATTCGGATTGTTCAAAGACAAAAACGGAACTGTTTCAATATTGTCGATATTGTCAGCTTGGCGATAGCGTTCCATAAATCCAGGGCTCGCCACCAGAATACTTCGCATGGTCGTGATCTTTTTGACTCTTAACGAACTGTCTTTCAAGTTTCCGATACGTAAAGCGACATCGACGGATTCCTTGACCAGATCCACATAGGCCTGGGACAGAAAAAGCTCAAATCTGATGCGTGGATGCATCTTGGTAAATTCATTTAAAACCTCAGGCAAGATAGCCACACCCATGTCATCGGACGCGGTGATTTTAATCGGCCCCGAAATGTCCGCTGTGGTTTCACTCATCTCGGCAGAAAGGCTTTCAAGACCTTCGACCAGGCCACGACATCTTTCAAAATAGGCTCGGCCGGCATCGGTCAGCTGAAACTGTCTCGTTGTGCGATAGATCAACTGAATACCAAGATCGCGCTCCAACGCTGCCAGGCGTCGACTGATTCGAGACTTCGGTTGGCGCAAAATCTCTGCTGCTTTAGTGAAACTACCGGCTTGAACAAGACGTACAAAGGTTCTGACTTGGTTTAAATCTAATTGTTCCATATGTGCAACAGTGTATCCCCATTCTGTCACCTACCGCAACAATTTAAAGCGCCCGATACTATGAGGGTCGAAGTTAACACTAAAAGGAGAGATAACGATGACAAAACTAATGACCACAGCATTCGTAACATTGATGAGTGTATCTGCTTTTGCAGGAAAAACGATTCCAGCAGGTACTTACGCTATTGATACAGCCCATTCCAAAGTTGGCTTTGAAATTCCCCACTTGGTGATTGCCACCGTAGACGGTCGTTTCACAAAATTTGATGGCTCCATTACGATTGACCCAAAACTTGAGAAATCCAAAGCGAACTTAAATGTGGAAATCGCAAGTATCGATACGGACAACAAAGACCGCGACGATCACTTGAAAAGCGCTGACTTTTTCGACGCTGTAAAGAATCCAAAAATGACATTTGTCACAAAAAAGGTAATCGGTACGGCTGACAACTTGAAACTTGTTGGTGATTTGACTCTAAAAGGTAAAACTAAAGAAGTTACTTTAGACATAAAATACCTTGGCGATGTGAATGATCCATTTGGTAACCACAAAATCGCTTTCACAGCGACTGGTAAAATCAATCGTCAAGACTTCGGTTTAACTTGGAGCAAAGCGGTTGAAGCTGGTCCGGTTGTCGGTGACGAAGTCACTTTGACAATTCGTGTGGAAGCCAACAAACCACTTAAAAAAGGATAGTTTTATGACTCGCATGCCTGTGTTATTCGCAGCTCATGGGTCTCCGATGAACGCGCTGGATAAAAATCCCTTCACGGAGACTCTGGCAAAACTCGGAACTCAACTGCCTACACCACAGGCGATCCTCGTGGTTTCCGCTCACTGGGAAACCGCAGGAACGCAGGTGCTGTACAATGCAACTCCTCAGACAATTCATGATTTCTATGGGTTTCCGAAGGCGCTGTTTGATGTTCAGTACCCTGCTCGCGGTCCTTTAAGTTTAGCCAATGCCACCCACAAACTTCTGCCGGGCTCTGTCCTGAACGAAAAGTGGGGCTTGGATCACGGGACCTGGTCTGTGTTAGTGCACATGTATCCCCACGCAGAAATTCCGGTGTTTCAGCTAAGCCTTGATGTGAAAGCCTCGCCGGCTGAACACATGGAACTTGGCAAAAAACTTCGCCGCTTGCGTGAAGAGGGCGTTTTGATAGTTGGCAGTGGTAACATTGTTCACAACTTGCGTGCAGTTCAGTGGCGCAACCCCAATGCGAAATACGATTGGGCCGTGGAATTCGACGCCGGAATCAAAAAGGCATTGGATGAACGCGATGATAAAACACTGCTACAGTACATGGAAAAATTCGGCTCTGCCGCCGAAATGTCTGTGCCAACTCCAGAACACTATTGGCCTTTGCTGTATGCCTTTGGTGCCTCAGACGACAAGGACACCGTGAACTATCCTTTCGAAGGATTTGAGATGGGTTCCTTATCAATGCGAACCGTCCTTTGGACTTCCTAAATCAATAAGAACAATCAGCTCAATCAAGGGACCAAAAGGTCCCTTTTTCTTATTTTCTGCCCGGTGTCACGGGCCCTCTTTCATCGACAAGCCTCCAAATGTTGACTACGACTGTCACCAGAGGGGGAACATATGAAGGGTATTATTTTTTCTTTATTATTGGTTGGATCTTTGGCGGCTCAAGCCATCCCAACATTCAGCAAAGACATTTCACCGGAGATGAAACAACAAATCTTACAAGATTTGGACTTCGTAAAAGCGATCGACGGAAATGGCAGCTCTGCATTTTATAAGCAAATCTTTTCTAGAAACAACCTCAACGGTAATGACTTGATGGCTTTTTTTGACCAACGCATTTCAAGCTTTGGCAGAGACAACTGTGGAGGCGGTCCCGCAGTCGCAGCCTGTGTGATTCCTTGGATGAAATCCAGCACAATGTGGATCACTCCAAACTACGAAAAAAACAACATGCCGCAAATTTACCGCGTCAGCATTATCTTCCACGAATCACGTCACACTGAAGTGAACAATGGAAGCTGGAGCCACGCGACTTGCCCAACTCCCTACCTAGATGACAATGGCAAAGATATCGTTGGCATTATCTCTGGGACTAAAATGCAAGGTCTTGCCGCATGCGATAACACTCCAATTGGAGCTTATGGCATGCAAGCAGTTCTTTTGAAAAACATCGAAAAAAACTGCTCTACCTGTAACGACAAAATGAAAATGGACGCACAGATTTTTGGTGATGATGGTATCTACCGCATCAGCAACTTGACCGCGCGCCAACAGCTTAAGAACGACAACTAGATCTGCTCTTTCGAGCAAACGAGGGGACTTATGAAGGGGTTTATTTTTTCTCTTATTTTGGCAATTTCTTTTGGCGCTCACGCAGCGCCCACTTTTAGCGACGACATTTCAGCTGAACTGAAACAACAGATCTTGCAAGACTTAGATTTTGTGGCTTCTGTCAAAGGTTCCAACAGCTCAGGCTTTTACAAACAAATTTATTCTAAAAACAACCTCGATGGCTCTGATCTTTTGGCATTCTTAAATAATCGCATCAAAAGCTTCGGTCTGGATTCTTGTGGTGGTGGAGCAGGAACTATGGCCTGCGTAAACCCGTGGTATGACTCCAGCACAATGTGGATCACGCCCAATTATGCTAAAGGCAACATGCCACAAATTGCTCGTATCAGTACGATCTATCATGAATCCCGTCACACAGAAGACAATCGTGGCAACTGGCCCCATGCCAATTGCCCAAGCCCCTTCTTGGATGAAAACGGCAAAGACATCGTGGGCATCATCTCTGGAGTCAAGCTAGCAGGCCTTGCCGCTTGTGACACAACTCCATTGGGAGCTTATGGCATGGAAGCAGTTCTTTTGAAAAACATCGAAAAAAATTGCACTAGCTGTAACGACAAAATGAAAATGGATGCGAAACTTTTTGGCGATGACACCATTTATCGCATCACGAACTTGAATGCGCGTAATCAACTAAGAAACGATTAATCTATGAAGCTCCCTCGTTCACTTCTTACTGCCTTAGTTATCGCGGGAGCCCTATTCTTTGGCTGGAGGATTTTCCAAAAACCTCCGGCAAACAACAGCAAAGAATTTTCTAATCAAGAATCCGCAGTTCCGGAAAATTCATCCCCAATTGCGACAGTCGCGACAACAGCCCTTTCAGATCCAAACACAGCAGCTGCTGCTGCTGCATCTTCTGAGCTAAGCCCAGCCACGAAGGCCCAAGTCCAAGTTTTGAATGAAATTCTTACTTCGAAAAACGACAACGACCCAAGAATGGATCGTGATCTTAAAGTACTGAACAAAGAAACCAAAGAAGCTTTCAAAGCTCATTACAAAAATCTAGCGGCAGAAAAAAGAAACGATCGCGGCACGATCATTTTCCTCATCGGCAGAAACATCGACTCAAAAGAAGATCTAAATTTCCTAGGTGAAGTCATCAACGAACCACCGTGCAAAAGCCTCAGTGACTGCAACAAAGCGGAATCCGCCAGCCTCAACCGCGACCACGAAGATCACCAAACAGGAATGGCCGTGACCCTGGCGTACCCGCAACTGGTAACGATCCACACCCTAAAAAACTACTTAAAAAAGACCCCCGAGGGCCCTCTCGCCAACCAGGCCAAAGACATTCTCGCACAAGCCAAACACTCCAACATCCCCGAAGTCTCCAAAGCCGCCGAAGACAACTAAGCAAAAAAAAAGCACCGCCAAAGGCAGGTGCTTTTTTTTTACTATTCCCTAATTCCCGTTCCCAACCACAAAAGCGCTTTTAAATGTCGACTGCGGCGAAGGCTTGTTTGGTTTTTTCCCGCACCTGATCGCGTTTTCTAAAACGATCCATCAAAGAATAAACACAAGGAACTACAAACAACGTCAAAACTGTAGAAACCAAAACCCCACCGATCAAGCATAGAGCCATCGGGCGCATGGTTTCAGATCCAGCTCCTGTTGCCAAAGCCGAGGGAACCGCTGCGGCAATCGTCGCGATAGACGTCATCAAGATCGGACGCAAACGCACTGGGCAGGCTTCAATCAAAGCCGCATCGGCAGCCCCAGTTCCGCGATCGCGAACGGTATTGGTAAATTCAATCAGCAAAATAGAATTCTTTTTCACGATACCCATCAATAACAGTAAACCGATCATCGAATACATATTCAACGACTGCCCTGTGATGAGAAGTGCAAAGAAGGCCCCACTAAAGCTGAATGGCAATGCCATCAAAATCGTGACGGGATCAATGAAGGAATTGAACTGACTCGCCAGAACCATGTAGGCAATGACCAGCCCCATGATCAAAGCGAAGATCAAACTTTGGAAAGACTCTTTAAACGTCTTAGAGCTCCCTTGTTGCTGAATCATGTATCCAGGCTCCAAAAGATTTTTGGAGATTTTTTCTACCTGGTTCATCGCATCTTGCTGGGAGGCACCTGGTTTCAAATTCGCCGTAATCGTAATCGCCCGTTGACGATTGGAACGAGAAATTGATTGCAATGACTTGTTCATTTCTTGCTGAGTGACGCGGCTGATGGGAATCAAGTTCGCACGATTGTTACCAATCAAAAGTTTTTTGATTTCATCCATCGCATTTTCGTTCTTATCAAGCTTCACTTTGATGTCGTAACGATGTCCACCTTCTGGGAATTCACCGGCTTTAACTCCGCCAATCAAGGCGTTTACGGTCGTGCCGATAGCCGAAATACTCACACCATGTTGAGCCGCGGCCACGCGATCTGGCTTAACTTGAATTTCCGGCATACCAAGAAGATAGTTCGAGTCGACGTCGACCATCGTGCCCGTTTTTCCCATTTCTTCCATAATCTTTTGCGCATATCCCGCAAGTTTTTCCCAGTCAGATCCTAAAACGGTGAATTCGATAGGATAACCACGACCGCTTGAAAAACCACGTTGAGACATATCCATCAAGACCGGACGCACATCTTTGATTTTTACAAAAGCCTGACGCGTGACTTGCATGAAGTCTTGCTGACTCAAGCGTTTACCCGTCTCTGGATCTTTCGGACGATCTTTGTATTCCTTCATCGTCACGAACATCATTGCGGTATTGGCATCAGAAATACCGCCACCAAAACCACCGATGCTGGCAAAGACTTGCTTCACTTCGGGACGAGATTGCAACCAAGCCTCTGCTTGTTTGACTTGCTTGTCTGTGTACGCCAATGAACTGCCGACAGGTAAAATCAACCGCGCCATGAAAATGCTTTGATCCTGCGCCGGACTCATCTCTTTTGTAAGGAACTTAATAGAAACAAAAGAAACGGCGACGAAAACGATCGACCCGGCAATGACCTTCCAACGATGTTGCAAACTTTTGCGCAACCAAAGGTCATAGTTGTTTTTAAGATTTTCCATGAAGGATTCAAAAGCGCGACCAATTTTCGTGGTCCGTTCACCGTGATGAACGAATCCCGCACAACGCATTGGTGTGATCGTCAAAGATTCAACCAATGATAAGAAGACGGCGATAGAAATCGTCACACCAAACTGCATGAAAAACTTACCGATAATCCCCTTCATAAAGGCCACCGGTAAGAAGATCGCGATCACGGCTGCGGTTGCAGCCATCGCCGCAAAAGAAATCTCGCGAGAACCCAAGATGGCAGATTCAATTTGGCCATGCCCATCTTCGTTATACCGGAATATATTCTCTAGAACCATGATGGCATCGTCGACGACGATACCGATGGCTAACGTCAACCCTAAAAGCGTGAACGTGTTCAGCGTGTACCCTAAGAAGTACAAGCCGATAAAGGCCCCCAAGAGTGAGGTGGGAATCGATAGCAAAACGTTAAAGGTCGCAGACCAAGAACCCAAGAACATCCAGCACACTAAAGATGTCAAAATAACGGCTAAAACCAAGTGATGCGTCAATTCGCCCACAGATTTCTCAATGAACTGAGTAGAGTCAAAGTTCACGTTAATTTTCATGCCTTCAGGCAATTGAGATTGCAGCTCTGCTGCTTTTGCCTTGACCGCTTGAGCAACAGCCACAGCGTTGGTACCACGTTGCTTACGGATCCCCAAACCCAAGGCAGTTTGACCATTAAAACGTGAGATTCGAGTTACATTATCCAGACCCATGCTGACATCAGCAACTTGGGATATCTTCACCATATTGGTCGGATCTTGAATCATAGATCCCGCACGTTTGCTGATGACGATATTTTTAAACTCATCAACGGTTTTTGCTTCACCCATCGTGCGAACATTGAAATTGCTTTTCTCTGTTTCAATATACCCACCCGGCATTTCCGAGTGTTCATTTTTAATCGCATCGACAACGTCATTAACTGAAATATTGTACTGGGGAAGCTTTCCCGTATTCACATACACGCGCAGAACAGGATCGGTATAACCACCCAGGAAGATATCACCCACGCCATCCACAGTCGTGAAGCGATCCTTCAAATAATCGCGGGCATACTTCATCAAGAATTCCGGATTATTTTTATCATAAGTCAAAGCCAGCCACAAAATCGGCTGGTCATCTGAGTTCGTTTTGGAAATTGTCGGAGAATCCACGTTATCAGGCAAAAGTCTTTGTGCTCCAGAAACTTTTGCTTGGACATCCTGCAAAGCCAAATCGATATTACGATCTAAACTAAACTCAACAGTGATCGATGCAGACCCCGTCTTACTGCTGGATGTAATCGTTTGAACGCCTTGGACTCCCATCAACGCACTTTCAATCACGTCGACAACTTGGGTCTCCATAACTTCGGGAGCCGCTCCATCAAGGGTCACACTCACGGAAATTGTTGGGAAATCCACGTCTGGCAACTGACTCAGTCCCATACGTGAAAAAGAAATCAAACCGAAGATCATCAAGCCAAACATCAACATCCATGCAAATACTGGATTCTTGATCGAAATATCTGAAATTTTCATAGGAAGCGCTCCTTACGACCCTGCCACCATAGCAAAAGATGTTTCCGTGTCGTTAGCATTTTTTGTTTCAACACATCGCTTTTAAAGCTATGAAATTATTGTATTTTCCTATGGGAACCTAAGCACTCCTTAGGAGGCTAAACGATGGTTGACATGACTGCACCATCGGTCTATTGATTGCGTTACTAAAGCCTCTGGAGGTCTTGTGATGACAGCTCGTATTGCGAGTTCGGTGTTCCTCATTTCCACACTTTTTGCCAACACCCCTTCTTATGCTCAGACTTTGCGCGAGCAAGCCATGGCAGAAGCTAAACCGACTCTGGTTCTGGCTCAAAACAGCGCGACCGATGCTCAAACAACAGGAATGTTGAAACTAAAAGATCCTCGTCCTGAAATCATCACTCGCTCGTGGCAATACTTTGCCGGACTGACAGCACAAAACTTTAAAGCTGAAGGCAAAGTGCTCACGGATTCTTCTGGTGTGTTTGATCTTTCAAAAAATGGCGAAACATTTATGCCCGGCCTAACAGCTGGCGTGATGGGACCTGAATGGGATGTGAAGTCTGTTTTGATCAGCCTTGGTCTTCGCGGCGATGCGCAGTTCGCGTCTCAAAGCGCAACGGCAATTCTGCCGTCAGGATTTGAAGTCGACGATGCTCGTCTGAACACAACGTTGTTAAGTCTTGGTCCGGTGTTCTCACTCCGTCATGATGCACTTCGCTGGCTGTCGCTCACATTTTCGCCCCAGTATGGAACTTTGAATTACACGCAAACAAGCTCCAATGACTACGCTCACTTTTCCAAAACGGCTGGCTATATGGCTATGAACTATGCTTTGGATTTCCGTGTCACACAGAAATGGTCCTTCTTTACTGAATGGTCCCAACGTGAACTTCGTGCTTCGAATCAAGAAATCGCACTTCAGAAAGACAACTTTGAATTAGGAACAAAAGTGACATGGTAAAACAATCAATTGCTCTTCTGACATCCCTGTCTTTAGCCATTCCGGCTTTTGCACAAAAGCCCGCTACGAAAAATACGCCGACAGCAGTGGCCTCCTCTGCGCCGTCAACGCCTGTAGTGATCCTCAATCAAAAAAAGGTTGCAGAGCTAGCTCTGCAGCAAGGCTATCGAACTAAAGAGGTCAACCTCGCCTACCAACAATTGAAATTTCCGTTGGTACAAACCCTTTCATTATACGACTGGCAATTGGCTGCGACGACAGGTTACGAGTACGACAAATCCGCAGCGCTCTTAAGCTCTGCGACGGACTATCACAATAAATACGAACGCTACCGAACTACAATCAGCCTGAACAAACCCTTCACGACAGGTACGAAGTTAGGTTTGTCTATAAGCCGTTTGTCACAACAAGCTGATTACGATCCCTCTTTTCCAACGACAGCTCCTTCCGAGCAAACCTTGGATAATGCTGGAATCTCGTTGTCCCAAGCCATCTTAGGAAACTTCTTAGGGGTTGCGGACCGCGCCACGGTCAACGCCGCTGAAAATAGTTATAAGGCTTCGGAAATCTTGCGCGCCAACGATCTTGAAAATGTCGTGCTCGATTCTATTCGTCTGTTCTGGAATGCTTACATCGCCCAAGAGAATTTCAAAGAAGCTGTCAATGCGCGCGACCGTTACAAAAAACTCGTCGAGGCCGTTCGCAAAAAAACATCTTTGGGTTACTCCAACCCTGGTGATTTGCCGCAAGCTCAGGCTGAACTTGAAACTCGCGAACAAAATGTGAAAGCGACATCCACAACGTACCTTGCCTCTGTGGAAAATCTTTTAACAGCGCTGGCGATGGACCCCAAGTCTGAAGTGAAGTTTGAAATCACGACACTTTTGCCAACCATGCCACAGCTGCCGGCAAAAAATATCGATGACCTTCGCGCGGTTCGTTCACAAAAGCTGAAGGTTGAAGCCGCAAAGGATTCTTTAGCGGCAGCTCAGTCTTCAAGCTATCCGACCCTGAACGTGGTGGGTGAAGCGAATACGTCTGGCGTGGGAGAGAAATCCGAAGACTCTTACTCCGAACTCACTTCTGGAAAAAAACCACGCTATTATGTCGGCTTGGCTTTTGCGTATAATTTTGGATCCGACATTCAAAACGAGCGCATCATCACCAACAAATTAGCTAAAGACTTGGAAGAGGCAAAACTTCAACGTCAATTGTTAGAAGTCCAAGATTCTCAAGGACAGTCTGAACGTAATGCTCAAGCGGCTTTTGCTATTGCCCAAAGCGCTGAAAAGCAAAAAAACTTCCGTGAAAAAGCTGTGACGGAGCTCACGCGCTCTTACACGCAAGGCAGAACAGATATTAACAATCTGATCACCGCCATGAACAACTCCGTAACCGCCGAAATTCAATACATCACCGCCGTAGGAAATTACCACATCGCTTTGAATGAATGGGCCGCCTCAAGAGACGAACTTATTCCTGACGAGCAGTCAGATTCTAAATAGGCAGAGGATTCTTATATGAAACACTTACTTTTAGCCTTTACCGTTTTAAGCCTTACTGCCTGTGCATTTGATAAAGACAGCTCTGGCTCAGACAGACAAACTCGCCGTCTGGCAGAGCAAAACGCAGAAGTGATTGCGAACTTCTCAAAAGCCAAAGGTCTTTACGCTGGCGATTTGAAACGCCCCAATGGCGTTGAAAAAATCCAAATCAATCTTTCAATCTTGGGTGAATCTGGTTCGTCTGCAAACAACGACGGCACAACAGACGTTCGCTATCGCCAGGCTGCAGCCTACATCCGCATCAACCCTGTGGGCCAAACAATCACATCTTTCGCCGTAAACTTCATTCCAGAAACCGGAGCCCTCAGCTTAGTGAACACCGCCAAAGACCTTGGCGTCGACGATGTTCACTCGATCTTCGCAACGGTCATCAATGGCCGACTGACGGGATCTGTGAATTCTTTGACTGGACAAATCGGCCTGATCAATTTGCAAATTCAAGCCAACGAATCTGCAAACCCCTCCAACGGCGCGGAAGAGGAATACAACAGCCGTTTGCGCCAACAGTATAATGCATTATCAGGTGCCTATGTAGGTTGCGTAAAGGCACCACCAAATAGTGATGCCCAAAGCTACACGGTTAAAATGAATCTTTCGGTCTATGAAGATGCGACAGATGGTTCTTCAAAAACAACTCCACGTCTAGCGGGATCTTTCCACCGCGACTACGACAAACTCGGGGGATTGGATGCTTCTTTAAGCGCTACCTACCGCCCTGACTTGCGTCCTGCGACTTTGAATATCGTCGGTAAGCCTTTTGTTTCCAACAATGGCTATGTATCGACGTTCCAAGGAACTATTATTGATGGTGATTACGAAGGAACTTTTACTTCAACGCGCAAAGGCCTTGAAGGAAACATCTACATGAAAAAAGGCAAAAACCTGCCTGCGAAATGTTCTTCCAAATCCAGTTCGAAAGTAAAAAGATAATCATTCTAAATGATGCGTCGACAGCTATTTTCCGAAGCTGTCGACTGTCTTAAAGATCGATCGAAGACAGTTCATAAAAATAATTTTATGAACCTTGATCTACTAAATTCTTCCCCAAGTCCTTGGCCTCATTAAAAGTAGCTTCATTAAGACTTGGATAGTTGCGAAGGCGAATGACAATTTCGGTTTCTTTCTCGGTAGCTCTTCGAAATTTAAATCTGTTGCCGTAGTCAGCAAATCCCTCATTCGCAATCGGGTTGTTCTTAGATAAATGAGTATGAATGCCCGTAAAAAAATCAAATCGTCGTGGGCCTTTAATTTTTTCTCCGATATCACGAACGATCAAAAAACCGTCATGTGAAACTCCACCCGGCAGTTTTAACCCTACCAATTTAGGCACAAATATCACATCACCAGGTTTATAATACCTGCGATCCGCCGCCACGGTAAAATAGGGATCCAAACAGGATCTTCTTACGCCATAACCATAAGGGCATTTTTCTGAGTGATTTTCTTCAAATCGCGATCGCCCATCTACTCGAGTGTGATAGTTATAGGACTTGACGGCATTCACCTTCATAACGAAGCAGGATCCTTCCATCAAACAACGTTTAAAATCCTTCTCGCACATTCTCTGTAGAGCCTTGCCGGCAGGCGTATACATGCAAGTCATCTGCTCGGAATCACAGTTCTTCACATCAAGATTTATGATTGGCTTAAAATATACAGACGGGATCAAATCATGAAGGTTGTAATCTGTGATCTTATCTTTTGGCGGCTGCTCCGGCACTGGAGAAGGCTTAGGCGTGGGCGTTGCCGTCGGCGCAGGTGTCGGTGAAGGTGATGGCGACGGAGCTGGAGGGGGAAGATCAGGACAAAGACTGTCCTCCGCAAACACATACAACGGAGTTAAACCAATAAGACACAAGGATAGAACTATACGAAGATATTGCCGCATCATAAGGATCGTCTACACCAGACCCATCCTTCGTTCCAAAAAAAAACGCCCGAAGAAGGCAATTCATCGGGCACAAAACAGATATGTGAATATATTTCACTATGCTTTTAAAGCCTGAAGAGGAACACCCACTTCAATCAACTTTTAAGACTTGGTCTCCAGCTCGGACCAACGACTATAAAGTTTCTCGATTTCGGCCTGCAGCTTCGCAATCTCCGTATAAAGTTCCTGCACCTTACCAGCGTTGCTGGCGACCTCGGGCAACACGGACTGCGCTTGCGCCGTCTGTAGCTTGTCTTCAAGAACCTTGATGGTTCCTTCCATATTTTCCAGCTCGAACTTCTCTTTGAAGCTCAACTTTTTAGCTTTAGTCGTCCCAGCTTGCTTGGCTTCTAATTTCTCTTCAGCCTTCCGAGAATTTTCAAGCTCCTTTTGATCCTCATACCACTCTTCCCATTGCAGGAATCCGGCAAAACGTTCCATCGTCGTATGACCATCAGGATTTTTGTGAAGGGCGATAATCTCTTTCGCAACCTGATCCATAAAATAACGATCATGGGTCACCAAAATCACGGCACCACCAAAATCATGTAAAGACTCTTCCAGAACTGCCAAGGTCTGCACATCTAGGTCATTGGTTGGTTCATCCAGAACCAATACTTGCGCTTCATTCAACATCAATTGAGCAATTCTCAAACGAGCTTGCTCGCCTCCGGACAATTTCTCTACCGGAAGATCCATTTGCTGACGGTTAAACTGAAAACGCTCCAAATAACTGCGAGCAAAAACATAACTACCTTGATAATGAACGTAATCACCTTCAGGACAGATGTTTTTTAAAACCGAAACTTTAGGATTTAAGGTCTCGCGATTCTGTTCAAAATAGGCCACTTTCAAACGTTCAGATTGCTTCACTTCACCCGAATCCGGAAGTTCTTGTCCTAACAGAATACGAATCAGGGTCGACTTACCCGATCCGTTATCGCCCAACAAAGCCATACGTGTCTTTGGAGAAACCAGATAAGAAAAATCATTGAACAAAACTTTGCCGTCATAAGCTTTGGAAACATGAATAAGTTCCATCAACTTCTGCGGATTACGTTCCGTATCTTTAAATTCAATTTTTACAGTGCGCGCCGCATTTTTCGCCACCAAGTCCGAAACATCATCCTTCAACGTGTAAGCGCGATCAATACGCGCTTTCTGTTTCGTCAAACGAGCCTTGGCTCCGCGGCGAAGCCATTCTGTTTCACGACGAAGAGTATTCTTCATCGTAAGCTCTTTCGCTTCTTGGCCAGCCATCATGAGCTCTTTAGATTCTACGTAGCTAGAGTACTCCCCGACTGTTGTAAAAAGATAATTGGGGTTTTTCGGATCAAGATCAAAAATCTTATTCGTTACTCGCTGAAGAAATAAACGGTCATGGGTAATAATCAAAGTTGCAAACTGAGCTTTCGCTAAAAATTCTTCCAGCCACATGATGCTGGTCACGTCCAAGTGATTCGTCGGTTCATCCAGAAGCAATAAATGTGGAGATTGGACCAACTCGCGAGCCAAGGCTACGCGCTTTCTCCAACCACCGGATAAATCTTCAACTAAAAACTGATCACCAAATTGTGACAACTCAAGACGAGCCATCCACTCATAAGCCGGACCGATGAATTCGCCATATTCGGCGTCACCCATGATCGCATCAATAATCGTCACCCCTGGAGCAAACGTCGGAGTTTGATCCAAAAAGCCCATGCGTAAACCTTTATTCATGGTGACATCACCTGAATCCGGTTTCATGCGACCCGAGATGATTTTCAAGAGTGTCGATTTACCCGCACCATTAGGTCCAACCAAACCAATGCGATCCCCTTCCTCAATGCCTAGGCTGACATTTTTAAAAAGAGTTTTTCCGGCAAATGATTTTTCAAGCTTGTAGGTACTAAGTAATGGCATGGGCTCAACTTAAAGCACTGGGGCGGTTTCTTCAAGGCCGAGTTTGGGGTATTTGCAGGAGCTAGGGGCTTTCACCGCTTTCACGCCCCGACAGTGCGCTAGGCCGGGGTTTTTGCTTTTATTTTTTGGTAGGCTTCCAAAGGGATTACCATGAGAGCGCCCGCTATTAGACCGATGAGACTGTTTTGAATCAGCTCAGGGGCTAAGTGAGGGATGTGGAAGGTGTGGGCTAGAATGCCTCCGCCTACGAGGAACATGGCGACTGTGCCGAAAATTCCGAGGCCTTTCATTATGATGGGCATTGCTTTTACCAGTGCAAGGCCGGTTTTTTTGAATTGGTTTTTAACCAGATAAAGTCCCAGATCGTCGATTTTTACCAACAACGCCACTAAACCATAAATTAAAATCGAGGCACCTAATCCGACTAAAATTAAGGCAATGGTTTGATTTAAAAATGAGCCCGACAAGGACTCTTTGGCGATAACGATGATCTCAACAGACAAAACCAAATCGGTTTTAATCGCGCCATTGATACGATCTTTTTCTGATACCATCACTGCGGATTTATGCTCTTCATTTTTGTGAAAAAGCTTCTCAATAACCTTGTGAGCACCTTCAAAGCACAAATAAAGTCCACCAAGGACCAAAATGCCTTTTAAAATCGGTGGGTAAACGCTCATCAAAACAAGAACACCGACAATACAATAAACTTTATTAAGAAGAGATCCCCAGAAAATTTTTTTAACAATTGGCAGCTCTCGGTCCGCCGGAGTCCCCGTCACAACATCGGCATTAACGGCCAGATCATCAGACATGATGGCACTTGT
>JBJTMR010000077.1:0-6765 GCA_046070625.1 Bdellovibrio sp.
AGTATTTTAGTTGGGTGTGATAAGTCGCAATCGGACTCTTCAGGGATTAATACCAATATTACGTCGAACAATGAGAACTTAGCTGACAAAAGTCCCTCGTCGAGCCTTCCAAAATCGTGTTTTACAAAAGCAGAAATTCAAGAACAAGTCGGGCTCGTGATGAATTCTATGAACACTGTCATCACTAGCTTACCTAGATTTTTTATGTATAAGTTCCAAGATTACAAGGCAACTAATGAGGATGAACGTTGGAGTTTAGGTTTTGAAGTGAACTCTTACAGTCCTCCCAATTTAACCCTGGAAGCATCAGGAAGACTTTGTGGCACAGAGCTTTCTGAGGATGCTATTCTATTGGTTTTATGCCACGAAGTTGGACATGTTGCGGGTGGAGCCCCCTATAAACGCTTTAATTATCCAGACATTCCTTTTAGTACAGAATTGGCGGCGGATTTTTTTGCGACATCAATATGCATGCCGGCCGTTTTAAAACACCAAGACAATTCAAATTTCATTAAACAATATGAATCTAATTCAAACATACGATCAATTTGTAAGAATGAAGAAAGCGATTCCGGGAAAGGACTTTGCGCTCGTATTGCTTTAGCCTCTTTAAATCTTTCAAAGCAGTGGTACAATACATACCAAACTCCAAGTGAAGATAAAGACCCAGGACCAGTTCCAAGCTTTAATCCCCCATCGAATATCAATAGAAAAGTTATTAAGCCTTCTTATGCTGAAGATATTCACTCGAAACCACAGTGTCGGCTAGATACATATTTGGCTGGTCTTCAATGCCGAGCGAGCGACAGTCTCCCGCACAACTTATCTGGAACTTCAGATATTCAAACTAGGTGCGGAGTTTCGATCAAAGAGATCGCACGGCCTGATTGCATCTAGACGTTGACTAAAGCCCATCACCCCCGCAGCGGAGTTTCCAACAAATGACTTCCAAGAGCCCCCGCTCCGCATACTCCAAAGCATCAGGCTAGATTCCTTTGTTTTACAAACATATTGATAAGTAAAATCTAGAATGCTACCTCGTTAAAATATGAATAGATCATTCGCTTTAGAATATTGGAAGCATACTGCACTCAATCTAGGTCAAGCTGTCCGAGATTTGAGATATTTCTATTATCATCCAGATGCTGATAAGATTGCAGCAGAAGGAACGTTGAAACATTATGCTTACTCGTGTCTTCGTCGCATTCGTAGTCTAGCCAATAATATTTTCTTTTCAGTTATCCCCCCTCATTGGCATCACACAAAAACAGATCTCGAATCAATGATGCCTGCGAGTGCTAAAGAGTGGTTTCTTCACGGTTACGCACCTTGGAGTTATCCAGATCCGTCTAAGCAAAGAAGTAAAATTGAATCGTAACTACGAGCTTCTTATTCAAAGTAACGACCAAAAGGCGCAGATTTTATATCTGTGCCTTTATTTTTACTCGCACCCTTCCATTTTTAAATCGCCCCCTTCTTAAAACAAAACCCACAATTCGCTAAAATTGTGGGTTTCGCTAAGTCCTGCGACTTCTTAAATTTGCACTATTGCTACCAAAAGTATGCCCGTATCTTACGAGTGCAACTTCTTTGTTAGCAACGCTGCTCTTGCAGCTGCCAAACGCGCGATAGGCACGCGGAATGGAGAGCAAGATACGTAATCAAGTCCAACCTTATGGAAGAACTCGATGGATTCTGGATCACCACCGTGCTCACCGCACACACCCACCTTAAGATTTGGCTTGGTACGACGGCCTAATTCTACACCCATTTTTACCAGACCACCCACGCCGACTTGATCAATCGACATGAATGGATCTTTTGGTAAAATGCCATAAGATACGTAAGAGCCCAAGAAACGACCTGAGTCATCACGAGATAGACCCAATGTCGTTTGAGTAAGGTCATTCGTACCGAAACTGAAGAAGTCTGCATGCTCAGCAATAGCATCCGCCGTCAACGCAGCACGAGGAAGCTCAATCATTGTCCCGATATGGTAATCGTATTTGATACCTTTCTCAGCTTGAACTCTTTGGACTTCTTGGTTCGCCTGGAAGCGCAACACTTCAAGTTCTTTGTCCGTTGCGACAAGTGGAATCATGATTTCCGGAGCAGAAAGCTTCAAGCCTTCTTTCGTAATCATGCACGCCGCTTCCGCAATCGCGCGAACTTGCATTTGATAGATTTCAGGATAAGTGATCGCCAAACGGCAACCACGGTGGCCCAACATCGGATTGAACTCATGCAAAGACTTCACTTTAGCGCGAAGGCGATCAAAGTCAGTTCCGATACGTTTTGCCAATTCTTTCGTTTCTTCATCGGTATGAGGAACGAACTCATGAAGAGGTGGATCCAACAAACGGATTGTCGTTGGCAAACCATCCATAATTTTAAACAACTGATAGAAGTCATCACGTTGCATTGGCAACAATTTTGCCAATGCTTTTTCACGTTCCATTTTGTTATCAGCAATGATCATTTCACGAACCGCATCGATACGATCTGCACCGAAGAACATGTGTTCTGTACGGCAAAGGCCGATACCTTCTGCACCGAAGTTTTTCGCAGTCTGCGCGTCTTTCGGAGTATCTGCATTCGTACGAACTTTCAACTTACGAACGCTGTCAGCAACTTTCATAATGCGTTCAAAGTAAGCATCCAATTTCGGTTCGACGGTTTTTACTTCACCTAGGAAGACTTCACCGGTGGAGCCATCCAAAGTAATGACATCGCCCTTTTTAAGAACGTAGCCTTTTACTTTCATTGTCTCAGTTTTGTAGTCGACTTCAACTTCACCGCATCCAGCAACACAGCATTTACCCATACCACGCGCAACAACTGCGGCATGCGACGTCATACCACCACGAGTTGTGAAGATACCTTGTGCTGCCACCATACCCGCGATGTCTTCTGGAGACGTTTCAACGCGAACGAGGATAACTTTTTTGCCTTGTTCTTTCCACTCAACCGCTTCTTCAGAAGAAAAAACGATTTGACCGTTTACGCCACCTGGTGACGCTGGCAAACCTTTAGCCAAAGTAGTTTTTTGCGCCTTAGGGTCCAATGTCGGATGAAGCAATTGATCCAAGGAACTTGGATCAAGACGAAGAATCGCTTCTTCTTCCGTGATCAACTTTTCATCGATCATATCGCAGGCAATTTTCAATGCTGCCGCCGCGGTACGTTTCCCGTTACGAGTTTGCAGCATCCACAAAACAGAGCGTTCAATTGTGAACTCAATGTCTTGCATGTCACGGTAGTGACCTTCTAGTTTTTTGTAGATTTCAACCAATTGGTTGTAAGCCGCTGGAAGAGCTTCTTCCAAAGACTGAACGCCTGTCGCCGCTGCAGCGATTTTTGTAATTGGTTGAGGAGTACGAATTCCTGCCACAACGTCTTCACCTTGGGCATTGATCAAGAACTCACCATAGAAGGCTTTATCACCTGTAGAAGGGTTGCGCGTAAACGCCACGCCTGTTGCAGAGTCATCGCCCATGTTACCAAACACCATGGATTGGATATTCACGGCAGTCCCCCAAGAAACTGGAATGCTGTGAAGTTCACGATAAGTGATCGCACGAGGTGTGTTCCAAGAATGGAATACCGCCGTGATAGCTCCCCACAATTGCTCCCAAGGATCCGCAGGGAATGCTTGGCCCGTCATTTGGTGAACAAGCTCTTTGAACTTCTTCACCAGAAGTTTCAAATCATCAACAGTCATTTCGGTATCAAGCTTGTAGTGCTTTTCTTCTTTAAGGTCTTCCAACGTCACTTCAAGAAGTGACGAGTTCATCCCCATCACAACATCAGAGTACATTTGGATGAAACGGCGATAAGAATCCCAGGCAAAGCGTGGGTTGTTCGAAGACTTCGCCAAGCCTTCAACTGTTTGATCATTCAAACCAAGATTCAAGATCGTATCCATCATACCAGGCATTGAAGCGCGAGCGCCGGAGCGAACAGAAACCAAAAGTGGATTGTTCACATCACCAAATTTTTTGCCAATCTTCGCTTCAACTTTCACCATGGCTTCTGTCACCTTTGGACGAACCCACTCAGGAAGCTTGCCGCCTTCTTCGTAGAAATGCGTGCAGATTTCTGTCGAAATCGTGAACCCTGGAGGAACCGGAATACCCAACGAAGTCATCTCCGCCAAGTTTGCCCCTTTACCACCCAAGATATTCTTCATTCCTGCATTGCCTTCGGATTCACCGGCGGCAAAGAAGTATACAAACTTCTGAGGAATCGCGGATTTCGCGTTTGGTTTAGCTTCAGTCACGTTCTGGTGCATAAGTCTCCCTACACTAGTTATGAAAAAGTGATTCCCAAAGTGCCCATTCAAGGGCGGAAGGCATGCTCAAAAGCCCGCCGCCGACGCAGCAACGCAGCCTGTAGGCAGTTTGGGGATCGCTTTTCGGTTATTTAAGCGAGCTAACTCATTAATATCAATGAAAAATTACTTACAAGTCGCTCATTGCATTATAGAGCCCCGACTCGAAATCCCGCACTTTGGAAATGTAAAGAAAAACGACTACTTAGGCTGGAGTGATTTTATCGATCTTTTAGACAGCCTTCGGAGATTTTACACAGGGGTAAAGTCATCCCCGATACGGATCCCGCCCTGTGCTACAAATACACCGATAGCAATTTACTTTTACGGAGAATTCCCATGAAAAAAATGATCGTTCTTGCGGCTTTTTTAGTAGGTTCCTCGGCCCTTGCTGACAACTCCTGCAAACAGCAGGATGCGCAAATCATCGCTCACGTAAAATCCGTCACCGACCTCGGTGGAGGTGACCTCTGCCTGGCGAAGCTTTCTTTCGGGGACGGCCATGACCTGTTTAATACAAACCATTCCTGCCCTCTAGAGCAGCGCGAAGTTATTTCTCAAGGTGTTATGGTGGAATGTACCGTTCAAGCTGGAGAGCAAGTTGACGGCATCTTGTATAAGACTGATGGCGATTCGACGATTTATCTTTATTAGTCAAAATCTTAAGCTAAGAAATAAAAAAAGGGAGCTTTCACAGCTCCCTTTTTTTATTTCTATAACTCAATAACTTCATTAAAAGCTTTTAAGTTTACCCGCGATATAGGAATTCAGTTGTGCCATTGGGATACGCTCTTGAACCATCGTATCACGATGACGAACAGTCACGGCTTGGTCGTTGATGGTATCAAAGTCTACAGTCACGCAGAACGGAGTCCCGATCTCGTCTTGACGACGGTAGCGTTTACCGATCGAAGCTGCTTCGTCATAAGTCACATCGTAATCTTCTGCCACTTGGTCACGAAGCTTGTCCGCGATTGAAGTCAGTTCCACCTTCTTAGACAATGGCAAGATCGCCACTTTGTATGGCGCAATTTCCGGATGGAAACCCATCACCACGCGAGTGTCTTCTTTGCCGGCTTCATCTGTCGTGATTTCTTCGCGATACGCATCACACATAAATGCCAAGAATAAACGATCGCAACCCACCGCCGTTTCAATAACAAACGGAATGAATTTTTCTTTGTTCGCTTCGTCGAAGTACTCCAAATTTTTACCAGAGAACTTCATATGTTGAGTTAAGTCGAAATCCGAACGATTATGGATACCTTCCAACTCAGAGAAGCCCATCGGGAATTTGTATTCCACGTCCACGGCTGCACGCGCATAGTGCGCAAGTTTTTCGTGTACGTGAACTTTCAAGTTTTCTTCCTTGATGCCGTATTTCAAATAGAATTTCCAGCGACGCTCTTTCCACTCTTCGAAGAATTTATCGTCGGTGCCTGGTTTGACGAAATATTGCATTTCCATTTGTTCAAATTCACGAGTACGGAAAATGAAATTTCCTGGTGTGATTTCGTTACGGAAAGACTTACCAATCGCAGCAATACCAAATGGAATTTTATAACGAGAAGACTGTTGGCAGTTCTGGAAGTTTACGAAGTGACCTTGAGCTGTTTCAGGACGCAAGTAAACAACACTCGCAGAATCCTCCAAAGGACCCATGTGAGTTTTGAACATCAAATTGAAGTTGCGTTCTTCAGACAAGTTTTTGCTGCCACAGTTCGGGCATTTTTTGTCTTTCAAGTAGGACTCTGTATTGTCTGCGCGGAAACGCGTTTTACACTCTTTACAGTCAACCAATGGATCTGAGAAACCATCCACGTGACCAGAAGCTTTCCACACTGTTGGATGCATCAAAATGGCCGCATCCAAGCCGACGATATCAGGTCTGCGAGTCATGGCATTCCACCATGCGCGTTTTACATTCAACTTCATCAAAGAACCGAGAGGACCGTAATCCCAGCAGCTGCCAAGACCACCATAGATCTCGCTTGATTGAAATACAAAACCACGACGTTTGCTGAGGCTGACGAGCGTATTAAGGTCGTCAAGATGCTTGATTTTCATGAGAACTCCATTGAGCTGCCACCTGATGGCTTCAGAGGCAGGAAAAAGTCTTTAAAAACTTACACTTGGGTCTAGATGCAGTCAAGGAATCAGGGTCTTCCTTGATCTGGGCCTGGGTGTTAGTAAGCTATATTTATGCAGCGCACGTTAACAGCCCTAATTCTCTCTATAGGCCTTCTGTTTCTTGGTTCTTTGACCGAGGCAGAGCCGGTTTCGAAATTCGTTACAAAAGAAGAAAAGATCCGTGATGATATGGTCGTTATCTCTCGCCAACTGGGTGTGACTTGCACTGAATGTCATAATGTTTCTAACTTTGCGAGCAGCGAAAAGAAAGGCTTCAAGGTTGGCCAAGACCACATGAAGCTGAC
>JBJTMR010000078.1:0-4053 GCA_046070625.1 Bdellovibrio sp.
GCATCTACAAGACATGCTGGATTTTTATCGGCTTATTGGCTTTCAATTCCAGGCCACAAAAGTCGATAAGGGGAGCGAAGTTTATCGCGCTCTGCATGATGGAGTTGAGTTCTCGTTGTATTCAATCAAAAGTGCTCAGAAATCTCAGATTCCCAGCTTACAGCTCGGCTTTCAAATTACAGAACTAGAAGCAATCGTCGAAAAGCTCAGAAACATTCCGGGCACGATGTGTATTCTTGACCCCACAGACATGCCCGACGGAAAAAAATCGATCATTCTCGATCCCGACGGCCACTCCATCGAGCTCTCGCAAATTTAACTGAATTTCGCCATTTTGTGTCATAAGGCACGCTGTTTTTGTACTCAGATGCCGTGCTAGGGTGCTGCAATGAGCAATATTAGCACGCGTCTTTCTCATATTGAAATCAACGTCTCTGACTATTCTAAATCAATTCGGTTTTATGACGTTGTTTTAAGTCCCTTGGGTTGGGAGAGGCTTGTATGTACGTCAGATTGCACGGCCTATTGTGACGGATTTCTTAAAATTATTCTAAGCCCTGTGGCAGACGAGCACAAAAGTGTGGGCTTTCATCGGAAGAGAATTGGGCTCAACCATTTGGCTCTTTATGCGACATCAAAAGAAGAAGTTGATAGTTACTACCAAAAGGTCATGCAGGCTAACGGCATTTCTTCACTTTACCAAAAAGGACCTGATGGAGATGCCGACTATTATTCGGTTCTCTTTGAAGATCCAGATCGCATGAAAATCGAAGTTGTGTATGCTCCTCGCTATTGTGAAAAAGATAGCTGGCCTAATAATATCGCCAGTGACTTCGATCCCTATGGAAATAATTGATTGGCGGCGATGATTTTAAAAAAAACATAGCTGCTTTGTATTGTAAAGCAGACAGGGAGTTATCAAACTTGAAATCAGTCATGGATAAATTTGAAATTTTAAAGAATACAGAGATAAAAATTCAGACTCTTCATAAGCCCCCACGAGGAACTCGCCCTGGCGCATTGGGATTCTGGAAAAATATTTCAGAAGAGCACTCGGAGAATTCGGAGTTGTTTCTGATCGCGGTAGATTCCGAAGATACCTTTAAATCTCTTGCCGCTCTAAGAACGAGTTTCTTTGGGGCGTCTGAAGAAAACATACAGGAAATTAGCGATTCTTTAGATTTTGTCCGTCGCTGTCAGAGTGAATTGGGCGCAAAATGGTTCTTACTAAAAGATAAAGAAATTTTTGTCGGTGAAATAGGGATAGTTCCATTTTCATTTGGCTCGTTTCGTTTGGGCCGACTTCAAGATGTTGAAATTTCTCCGTCCTTCCATGGTAGAGGATATGGAAATCAATTGTTGAAACTAGCTTTCGGTAAAGCGCAAGAGATGGGGTTGTCCGCTCTATGCTTAAAGGCACGGCCAAATGATTGGACATCATCATGGTATGAAAGAAATGGATTCTTTAAGATCGGCACTTGGTAATATGCATCATGAGTTTAGACCTTTTAGTATAGAAAAAGTTGGGGCACTAATTAAAGCGTTCCTTTTGGACACTCAGAAATTATCGGGTACAGTTCCTGATAGCATCGAGCAAGATGGCGCTGCCTATATTTTCGGCGGTTGAGAGACACAGGGTCCATGTCAAAAAATGTATAGATCAATCTAGAAAAGAGTATCGACAATGCCCGAGACGCCAAAATTTGACTTTAAAGAACCCTTCGTCGGTTTGGAGCGAGATGGTGAAATCCATTTGTGGCTCACTCGACGTCTTTGGGATCTTTCTAAAAATTTGCCGTTATTCGAATATGAAATCGCTTCTTTTGACAGTTTTGATCAAGATGTTTGGTTTGGTTCCCAGCATAAGCCCACTGTCAACAAAGTGCTTGAACACTACCGGAAAATAAGTGATGCCAATTTTCAATACCCCATTATCTTAAGTCACGATGGCAAGATACTTGACGGAATCCACCGTATTTGTCGAGCGCATTTGGACGGACGGAAAACTATTCCAGCAGTTAAATTTGACGTTGATCCCGAGCCAGATCGTAAACATTCAATATCGTAGTACTAGTTTTAAAATCGTGTATTGAAATAAGGGGGCTTTGTTGTCACAGTCCCCATTGTTTTGCCGCGAGCAAATTATGCGTACGACACAAGACTCTCAAATTGTTTTCAACATTGGAACCACCTCGCGCCAGCGGAATTCGGTGATCAATTTGCAGTTGGTAATGACTCTGGCATCTGGTCTTCGTTTTAGCGTCGATAAACTCACAGCAGTGGGATGCCTTCTGCAAAAGCTTTCGACGAAGCGTGATTTTAAGATGTTCACGCTTCCGCGCAGTCGTGAAGCTGGGCGTTGTTTTTGTATGGGCAGAAGCCGCTTTTTGGAGAGAGCTATTTTTGCCGAGAGTCTTTTGCAAATGCTTTTCCGCTAAATGAACAATGACATCGGCCCAATTTCCCTCAGGCAGGGTGTGAGATAAAAGAGCCTTTACCTGCTCAAGCATTTTCATTTGTTCAGCGGTGAGTGTGATTTCCAATCGCACACTGTTATCGCGTTGAGGCTTTACAACCTCATGAGATTGAATAGATTGATTAAACTCAACAGCCAGCACCTTCTTGGTTTCAAAGGATGATTTGTTCTCAAGCTGTTCAAGGATTTGCAAGGTTTGTTCTGAATCAATGGACACGCCAGCTTTGCGTTCTTGCTTTAGGCATTTTTGTACTTGAGTGAGTTGTGTAAGATTCAAGGTGCCGTTTTCTAGTTTTTGGGCAACTTCAGGAGTTTTCTTCAAAAGTCTCGCGGCTTGCAAGCGGCGATAGGCGCTGTCTTCGCCATACCCACAATGACGAGTTAAATACTTAAACATGGAATCAAACCCAAGTTCCGCATAAAGACGTCGCGATTCTACCTCGTTGATATGACATAAAATCACATGGGTCATTTTTCTTTCAGATTGAACCAACTTATCCATGCGATTCAAAAGTTCATGATTCGATATTTTTGCAAGTTCCATGGCTATGACTCCTTGTGGAACAAAGTTGTACCATGGATTTTAAAAAGCGATTTTTGCGATACTTCTAGAGTGAATTTGCAAATCAGGATTCCACTCAGAAGCCCTCGGAAAGGATGTAATACGCTCATCATCGCGCCTCATTGGTAAACACGTTCGCGGCGGCGCCGGAAATATTGAAACGCTATAGCAAGAGCTTTAAAAAACCAAAAACATCGTCAAATGAAATAAATTTAAACGGTCGTAATGACATCGCGTTTCTTGGTAGCGCGGAGTTATTCGGTCATTCTTCTGATGGTGATCAGCTTACGTTTGCAGTAACAAGCAAGTAGCTCTGAATGATGACTCCAACAGAGTTCTCTTTGATAGAGTGCGGTCTGATTTTTAGGCACTCCTCTTTTCTTGTTTTTAAAAAACGTGTTGTTGCTTCGTGATTTCCATTTAGGATAAGGTGCCGTAATCGGGTACTTTATCATATTTGTTTAAAATAGTTCGTTTTGGCAGGATCTTTTAAAAAGGAGCAACGAATGAACACAAGTGCATTACTGGACCAGTTAAAAGAAATCCTAAAAATTAGAGGTATCACCTACAAAGATGTTTCCGCAAAAACGGGAATGTCAGAGTCGGGCGTAAAAAAATTATTTACCAATGATGATATATCGATGAGCAAGCTTTTTGAGATCTTGCAGAAATTTGATTTGTCTTTAGAAGATATTCTGAAGCTTTCGAAAGGTAACAAGGTCGTTACCAAATTAACGACTGAACAAGAGAAGCTGTTTCTGAAAAGCGCGAATTATCATAATGCGATCATGCAATTAGGGGCCCTTGATTATAATATCACTGAGTTTTTTAAATTGAACCATCGAGTGGGTAAATTACGTTTACAGAAAATTTTGGACGAGTTGGCGAAAGTCGGGGCTATCCTAAAGACAGATGATGGGTATGAATGTGGTTTGGGCGAAGCCTACACGATGTCGGATAAACTGAATTTTCGAGAACTTCAAGAACTTGGTAGAAATTTTGACACCGTTAAGTT
>JBJTMR010000079.1:0-24685 GCA_046070625.1 Bdellovibrio sp.
TTGAATTTCTGCTTTTGTAAAACACGATTTTGGAAGGCTCGACGAGGGACTTTTGTCAGCTAAGTTCTCATTGTTCGACGTAATATTGGTATTAATCCCTGAAGAGTCCGATTGCGACTTATCACACCCAACTAAAATACTAAGAAGTAATGCTAATGCAAAAAATAGTTTCATAGAATTTTTCCTAATTTGAGCAGGCTCGCCCAACACTTTGGAAGCTGCCTTGCTGAAGCATTTGCTGGCAGCTATCCGGCAGCACCTGGCCACTGTGAGTCGCAAGCTGAATCGCACGATACATCGGTGAGGAATGTGGATCGTCTGAATTCATATTCAATAGACTCGTGTTGTAAGGGGAGCCTACCAATGCGCAACCGAAATTGAGAGCTTTAGTGTTCAACTCTGAATGAAGTTTGACGCTGCTTTTTGCGGCGAAATAGTCGGCAAAATCTTCGTTAAGATATTGCTCACTATTGTCTTTTTTCTCTTTTAAGCACTGGCGAGTGATATCGGTGCTATTGCTGTAGGCAAAAACGGTATGACCCATTTCATGAGATAAAATTGTAGCGCCGACCTGTGGATAGCGGACCGAGAACCAGCTAACCAGAATGAAGCCGTCAGCGGGAACTGTTTGATCCGAGATATCGCTACTAGGTATTTGCGGGCACTCAAATTTGCTGTCTTCTGTTGAATTTGAAACGAGAAGAGCGAGAGCAAACAGAGCGCTGTCGGACATCGAGCTAATTTGAGCAGTCGTGCTATTTGCGTCTCTTTCTTTGTTCGTAAGATAGCGCAGATAGTTTTTCGTGTTTTCATCTGCGGAAGCTGGCAGCACCAGTTTTAGAGACTGGATGTGGGCATAGGCTGGATCTTGCGGAGAAATCTGTTCTAAAGCAACTTGGCGTACAGTTTCTGCTTTCTTGGCGAAGGCATCGATTTCAGTTTGTTGTGGGTAAAGATTAATTGATTGGAAAAAGCGTCCTTTGCATTGGGCAACTTGTTCCGGAAGGCCTTTGATATCTGCCAGAAGACTCTGTTTGATGTTTGATTTTTTATATGTGTCGTAAAGCTCTGAGTAGTTGAGTGGATCCTGCTTTAGTAGGCCGTCTAAAGCTTGGCCGCCCTCTGCGAAAAGAAAATGGTCCATCTGACGGATGTTGTTTGCGGCAGCGGTGAAAGTCTCGACCTCGAAGATCGACAGCTCTTGATGACGAGTGATCTTGCTGACAATAAGCGGGTCGATCGTTGTAAACGATATTCCGAGATCTTTATTTACACGATCCGCAAGAGGGGTGATGATCGAAAGTTCTTTAGAGTATGCTTCCGCAAGGCTTAACTGAGGATACATCTTTTGAAAATAGGAGAATTTTCCAAAGCTATTGAACGCTTGAAATGCTTTATAGAAATCGAGTTCTATATACTTAGAAGCAAGATACTTTGCTAGTTCGGGGCTGCTCTTAATTTTTTTAGCTTCCTTTAAAAAATAAATTAAGCGCGCTTGCGTGGGGTTAAAGGTGCTGGCGGCAAATTGATTTTCGGAGCGGGTTAGTTTTTGTATAAAGGCATTTTTGCTGGCTTGTTCGGCCTGAATCATCTTTTTCAAGATGGGTTCAATATAAGTTTGATAGTAAGTTTCTTGTTCTTTTGATGGTGTCAGAGCTTTTTGAACAGTTAAGACGATATTAGGAACTTGTTGGATCGTTTCGCCGCAAAGGTTGTAGTAACACTGCTGACCCAGGTGCAAAGACGAAACGTTATTTGGGACGTGTTCAAATTCAGCGACCGTCATCGCGACGGACTTGTCGCCAACAGCTTTGCGAGTTTCACTAGAACGGGATTCTTCTTTACAGCCCACTAAAGCTGTCATCGCAATCAATCCGCTCAATGTGATGGTCGCTAACTGTCTCATTATGAGAACTCCCGTTAATGGTTAACACCTGTCAAATCTGTGACAGTCAGAATCAATCCATCGCAACTCATGCTGCAGCAGGTTCGATGACTTTATATAAAGCGAAGATGGTGCCTAAGGTTGTTGCCGAACCTGGAGACCTTGCCACCTTGTTTTGCTGCGCCGCAAATAACGCGCAAGCGCCATTCTGTCTAAGAGTGACCAAATCTCTGCTTAACTTTTCAGCGTTTGTCCTTCTTTTAAAACCCTATGGTTGACATAGTTCTGGAGTGTGGCGAGAGTGAAATGGCCTTTGGTCTAGCTAGACCTAGGCCTTGTGTGAGGGGAATGTACCTTGAGAATTAAAAAGATTGAACTCATTGGTTTTAAGTCATTTAAGGATCGTACAGTCATTCATTTCGATGCTGGTATTACTGGTATCGTAGGACCGAATGGTTGCGGTAAGTCCAATATCGTCGATGCTTTGATGTGGGTAATGGGCGACCAGTCCGCGAAGGATCTTCGTGCGTCGCAAATGACGGACGTTATCTTCGGTGGTGCTGAAGGTTATGCCCCACTCGGCATGTGTGAAGTGTCTTTGACACTTGAAAATGATGGTGGTCCGTTTCCAGCAAAGTACATTAAACATTCTGAGATCATGGTGACTCGTCGCCTGCACAGAAATGGTGACGGTGAATACTTCATCAACAAAGAACCAGCTCGCCTGAAGGACTTGCAAGAGATCTTCATGGATACGGGTGCGGGCTCTAAAGGTTTCTCTATTATCGCTCAAGGTATGATCGGTAAGATCATCACTGCGAAACCTGAAGACCGTCGTATGTTGATCGAAGAAGCTGCGGGTATCACAAAGTTCAAAGCGCGTAAGAAAGAATCTCAACGTAAGCTTGTACAAACAGACCAAAACTTGGTGCGTTTGCAAGACATCGTTGGCGAGTTAAAACGCCAAATTGATTCCCTGCAAAGACAAGCTCAACGTGCAGAACGTTATCGCAATATCAAAAACCAAATCGAAGATTTGGATCTATGGTTGTCATCAGCTCAGTATATCGAGCTAAAACGTGCTGCTGATGAAGCGCAGGCGATCTTCAATGAAGCCCAAAGCATGGAAATCGAAGGGGATGCGAACCTTTCGACTCTTCAAGGTCAATTAGAAGTTTTGAAACTTCAAATCCTTGAAAAAGAAAAATCCGTTGAAGAACACCAGACTGTCTATTTCGACAAGCAAAGCACTGTTCAAAAGAAAGAGATGGAGATTCAAGAACTTCGTTTCGAAATCGAACAGGCTCGCCGTAATGAGCAAATGACCGGCACGATCTTGCAAGAACAGCAAGCGCGCCAAGAGTTATTGACTCGTGATAAAGCGACTTTGGATGCTCAGGTGACTGAGTTGAAAGAAGAAGCGGAATCTTTGACAGCTTCTTTCACAGAGAAAAACGACATCTTCCAAAATTTCAACTCTCGTATCGGGACTGTTGATGAAGATTTGACGACAAAACGTCGCGATTTGTTCGCGGTCGGTCAGTCCGAATCTTCTTTGGATGCTCGTGTAAACTCTTTGTCTGCGGCAATCGCTGATTTGACAGATCGTCAAGATAACGAACAGCAAGTTTTGAACGAACTTCGTGAAAAACAAGTGGAGTTCGAATCTCGCCGTAAAAAAGTTTCTAATGAACTAGATAAAGAACGCCAAATGCAATTGGATTTGGCAAGCGACGTAGACTCTTTCGAAGCCAATAAAAAAATCCTAATGGATTCCGCGGCAGAGAAAAAAGCAGAAGTTGAATCATTCAAAGATTCTTTGAATGAAGTCGCTTCTCGTTTGTACGGTCTTGAAAACTTGCAAAACAACTTCGAGGGATTCCAAGAAGGTGTGAAACAAGTGATGTTGTGGCAAAAAACTCGCACTCAAGAGATGATGGCGGATGGTTCCGTAGTCACTCACTTCCAACCAGTTTCCGAAGTGGTGGAAGTTCCAGCTGCGTACGAAGTTGCTATGGAAGCAGCTTTGGGCTCACGCCTACAAATGTTGTTGTCTTCTGATGCGAATATCGCTGTGGATGCGGTTTCTCATCTTAAAGAAAACAAAACAGGTCGTTCTAGCTTCCTTGCTGCGAACGACAAGGGATTCTCTTACAACCGCGCAGAAGCTCCAGTGGGTCAAGAAGGCGTTCAAGCTATCTTGAAGGACGTGGTTAAGGCGGCTGATAAGTTCCAAAACGCTGTCACTTATATGTTAGATGGTGTGGCGATTGTTGATTCTATCCGTACAGCTTTGAACCTTCGTGCTAAGTATGAAGGTTGGACATTCGTGACTCTTGACGGTGATACGTTGACTGCTGACGGTGTTTTGACGGGTGGTTCTTCTGAATCCGCAGACTCGGGCGTTTTGAAACGTCGCCGTGAGATCAAAGAATTGTCAGAGAAAAAAGATGAGTACGCCGGAAAACTAAAATTAGCGCAAATGGTTCTTAAGAAAACTGAAGAGCAATTGGCGAATGTATTGAATGATTTCGAAGGAGCTCAAAAACGTAAAATTGATCAAGAGATCAAAGTTACGGAACTAAGAAAAGATCTAGAACGTGCTGAAAACGAAGTTCAGAACGCGCAAGCCGCGGTTGAACGTCAAGAACGCGAAGTCAAAAAATTGACTGAGCAGTTAGAGGCGCAAGAGCAGAAATTGGAAGAGTTGAACGAAGCCTTGATTCAAGCTCGCGAGAAGAAAGTTCTTCTTGAGGGTGAAGTAGAGACTTTGAACTCTGAACTGAATTCTGTTCGCTTGGGGTTTGATGGCCTTCAGGCGGAAGTAACAGATCTTCAAGTAAGATCAGCTTCTAAGACTCAAGAATACACAGGTGTTTTGAGACAGCTTGAAATGGTGACGAAGTCTTTGTCTGACCTCGATGCTCAATTAGCTCGTATGAGCGAAGAAGCAGAAGGTTACAACTCTCAGATGACTGAGAGCCAAGTGACTTTGGAAGAAAAGAAAATCGAATTTGAACGTCTTTTGGATGAAGTTGAGCAATTAAAGTTGCAAGCGGCTCGTACAAAAGATGAATACGAAGTGATGTCTGAAACGATCCGGGCGATTGAAGAGGAAGCTTCTTCTTCTCAACGTGCACGCAATGAACGACAACACAAAATGAACGACTCTCAATTGAAGCTTGAACAAGCTAAGATGAAAGAGCAGTACTTGATTGATCAAATCCGCGAGCGTTACATGTTGAACCTTTCGGATGTTGTTGAAAAATACGCGGACCGTGAAGGTGACTTCGCGGAAGCGGATTCTCAACTTAAGGATCTTCGCGAGAAATTGTCTAAGATCGGTGAAGTGAATTTGTCTGCGATCGAAGAGTACGAAGAAACTGCGACTCGCTATGAATTCTTGACGAAACAACATGCAGATTTGACGGAAGCGAAAGAACAACTTCGTAAAGTTATCGATCGTATTAACAGAATCTGCTCTAAACGTTTCAAAGAAACTTTCGATTTGGTTAACGAACGTTTCACTCGCGTATTCCCAGTGCTCTTCGGCGGTGGTGAAGCGTGGTTGGAAATGGTTGAAGAAACAGAGAAGAACGAAGCGGGTATCGAAATCATCGCTCGCCCTCCAGGTAAAAAGACTCAAAACGTGTCTTTGATGTCCGGTGGGGAGAAAGCGTTGACTGCGGTTGCCTTGGTATTCTCGATCTTCTTGGTAAGACCATCACCATGGTGTTTGCTGGATGAGGTTGACGCTCCACTTGATGACGCCAACGTATTCCGTTTCAACGACTTGGTTCGCGAGATGGCAAAACGTTCGCAAATTATCGTTGTGACTCATAATAAGCATACGATGGAAGTAGCGAAGAAACTTTACGGCGTAACTATGCAAGAGCGTGGTGTGTCGACGATGGTTTCTGTATCTTTGCAAGATATCAAATAGTTCTGAAAGAGATCTAAAACGAAAAAGCCCAGGTGCGAAACACCTGGGCTTTTTTATTTTGGGATCTCTAAAACTTCGATTTTAACTTTGTCTGTGCCTTTTTTGATCATGCCTAGTTCCTTCGCGGCCGCTTGGGAGACATCAATAATTCGTCCTTTGGAAAAAGGACCGCGATCGTTGATTCTGACGATTACGGATTTGCCGTTACTTAGGCTTGTCACTTTCACTTTGGAATTCATCGGCAAGGTGCGATGGGCAGCCGTCATTTCTTGCATATCAAAGGTTTCACCGTTGGCAGTTTTTTGCCCATCGTGATCGTGTCCATACCAAGAGGCGCGACCTGTCAGGGTGGAGCCTTCATGTAGGGTGTGCGCACAGCTTAGTAAGCTGAATGTGAAGACTAGCAGGACGGTAAGGCCGTTCGCGAAAAATTTCATAGTTCTATCTTATCGGATTGAGCCATCCCGGGCTTAAAGATGTCAGTTGTGCCAAGACGTGGACGTCGCTCTACCTTTGTCCATAAATCCCTGGGTTTTTACAGAACCATCCTCCAGATCTTCATGGCTTTTGACATAAAATTTTCAAAATTGCAGTGCCGTAAGGCAACCTTTTGTTGTTGCACAAACCATCCGCAACACCGTGAGGATCAATGACAAAAAAAATCTTATTAAGTTTGATGATGGTCTCCACCGTTGGTCTTGTTTCCGTTTCTTGTTCAAAAGCCGAAGGTGATCCAGAGTTTACAGAGCAAAGTCTTAGCTCGCCAAATGACTCCACTGAATCCAGTGAAAATGTCGCAGAGATTGATACTACACAGTCTGATTCCGAAGACATTATGGAACATATCCATGAAGAAATGGGCACGGTGAGTGCGGACATCATGGCCCTCGGTTGTGTTAAAGCAACTTCGACGCAGGAAAAAACTGTGAACTTGGGCTTGTCTAAGAAAGAGCAGTTTTTAGCAAAGTGCGCGGCGCAAACGAATAGCTCTGCGTGGTGTTCACAACTTGTTCGTCCAAATCCAAATAGTTACAACACTTTCTCTTGTACCTATGGTTCCGATCAAGCGCATATCTTGATTCATCCGGACCAAAGCACTTGGAACTATCCCATTGAAGGTGTGAAGGTTATTAAAGATCTTCAAGCAAAGGGCCTTAAGGTGAGTCAAATCTACAACTGGTGGAGGCCGGAACCTTATAATAAAAATGTCGGCGGTGCTGCTGGAAGACATCCTTACGGGACAGCGATCGACGTGAGATTTTCGAGTAATGCGATGGCTAATACGGCATTCAAAGAATTATGCAAAATGCGCAGGGCCGGCAGAATCCGTGCTATTGGACACTACGGAAGCGCCTCTTTGCATATCGGTGTTGGTGACAGGCTTGCGAACACCTGGGGTAAATCTTGTAACTAAAATTGAACTTGTTCTAAATAAAAAGACGTCGGTGTTAAAAACCGACGTCTTTTTATTTTCTTTTCAAGAGCTGCTAAATAAGTCAGGCTTAAAATATAAGGTAGGACTTTTTATGCAGATCTTTGCTATCTCTGGCAGTCTTCGCGCCGAATCCACAAATACACTTATACTGAAAGCGACAGCAGAATTGATTGGTGATAACGGAGTTCACTTTTATCAATATGGCGACTTAGGTTTGTTGCCCCATTTTAATCCTGATTTGGATAACGATCATCCTCCTGAACTTGTCACTCAACTGCGCAAGGCCCTGAAGGCATCGGATGCTTTATTGGTCTGTAGTCCCGAATACATCCATGGAATACCTGGCTCATTGAAAAATGCTTTGGATTGGTTGGCGAGCAGTGGGGAGCTTGATGGAATGCCAGTGGGTATTATCAATGCCACTCCAAGTATTGACGGAGCGACATTCGCACAACAGGCGTTGCAGGAAGTTTTGAAAGTCTTATCGAATAATATTATTCCCGAAGCTGTTGTTCGCATTGGTGCCGTGAAAACCAAGATGGATCCTCAAGGGAAAATCACCGATCCAGAACTCACGAAAACATTAAGAACAGCTGTTGCGGCATTGAGTGAAGCGAAGTTCCTAAGATCTTGCTGAAATAACTCAGTGCGTGTCAAAAAGGTACGGCGTACCTTTGAGGGCGCGCCTCCACACCGGAGGAAGGGTGTGGAGGTCGAAAGAAGCTACTTCACGTACTCAATCAGTGTATCGTCTGTGAAGCGGACTTTTTTAAGGTTTTGATAAGAGTCTTCAGTATGACGATATCCTAGGGCCACGGTGGCTACGGATTTCCATCCAGAACCCTCAAGGCCTAAAATTTTGTCATAGTCTGAAGGGCTGAAGCCTTCCATCGGAGTTGCATCAATTTTTAGAAGGGCTGCAGTCTCTAGCAAAAATCCCATAGCGATATAAGCTTGGCGCTGAGACCAAACTCTGATTTTCTCCTCCGGGGCTTTCACTAGATTATTAATAAGTAAATCTTTATAGCCCTGCAGTGATTCCAGCGGGGCATTGCGAACTTCGGCCATACGATCAATGAATTTATTGACGTAGCTTTCATCAATTCCTTCTTTATAAAGAAAGACCACATAGTGGCTGGCATCCGTTACTTGAGTTTGATTCCAAGAAACGGGTTTCAACTGTTCGCGGATTTGAGGATTTTCAATCACCAAGAATTTCCAGGGTTGAATTCCGTAAGAGGAGGGAGCTAGTTTCAAAGACTCTGTCAGAGTCTTCCAGTCCTGAGCGGAAATTTTTTTGGAAGCATCAAATTTTTTTGTAGCGTAACGCCACTCTAGCGCTTCTTGGATTTTTTCATGATTCATCGGGTAGGCTCCTTTAATGTGACTATCATGAGCACAATAATAACCGTCCTAGCTTTAAATGCAACTATAAAACGCACATTTAAGGACGACTCACTAAATTTGAGGCATATGTGCTTATTATTGTTTCTTTTTGCGGCATCGGGTATACTAACGCCATGTTAGATCAAAGGTTTGCCGTATCAGTCCATATTATGACCGTTCTTAGCTACCATAAAGGGGAGCTGATGACGTCAGAGACGTTGGCGTCTGGCATTCGTACAAACCCAACAGTCGTGCGCCGTCTAGTCGCTAAACTATCAGAGGCCGGCCTGGTTGAAAGCTTTAAGGGTAAGACCGGCGGTGTTCGCCTTAATGAACAGCGTAAGGATATCAGCCTTAAAGACATTTATATGGCAGTCTCAGGGAAGCCTCTGTTGAACACGCCTGATAAAGAACCTCACAAGGCCTGCTTAGTCAGTTGTGCGATGAAAAAGATTCTTTGCGATGTCTCTTCCGGTTTGGAGACACATTCGATGGCCTATCTTTCAAAAATTAAATTGTCAGATCTGACCTCCAAGGTCTAGTTCGCCATGTCGTTCGTTGATCAAAAGCTTTTGGCAGAAACCATTGAAAAACTCCACCACGAAGCTTGTGAGAAGGGTGACATGACTTACCTGGACCCAGTCACGGGTTACGTTGTTCTTACAAGGCTGTCACACTTGCAAAGAGGGTCTTGTTGTCAGTCGGGATGTCGCCATTGTCCCTGGAAAAAGATTGATCAGAAAGATCCTAAATAGTTCTTTTCGTAGGTCGAGTGAACACTAGTTCTACATTCTTCACTAAACAAAAATAATACCAGTCTAATGTTGATCCAAACGCTACCGATAAGATGCTGATATCTTACGTCTACGGTGGAGTGCGTTTTTTATGGCGTTTAATTACGAAAAAAACAAAGGGAATCATAGTCAGGATAGTTTTTGGACATCCTATTCAGACTTGTTCTTAGGGCTGAGCACTATATTCCTGCTATTATATGTTGTATCTAGTTTAAGAACCAGTACAGATGCACTTCGCGGTCAGATCGAAAGTCAAAAGCTCACGATGCAAGTCGAAGAGCTTCAACATCAGCTTAAAATGTACGAGTCGGTGAAAAACGACTACATCCAAAATCAAGCGTCTAAAGATGAGACTCAGGAGTACCAAGAGCTCATGGATAAGCTCACGCTTTTGCAGGAAGATACTAAAAATGAAAAGGATCGTCTTGTTAAGGAAGCATTAGAAAACGAAAAGAAAGTCAAAGCACTTAATAAGTACCAGCAAATGGTGCGCAATGTTCTGAATGCCAACAAGATGGCTAAGGCCAAGATCATCAATCGTGATGACTTAATCAAGGATCAAGATCAAGAGATCGCGGTTCAAGAAGGTGAAATTAAAGACCTGCAACAAGACATCTCTCAAAAAAAGCAGTTGATTGCAAAGGGTGAAGAAGAGATCGCGCAAACGCGTGATACTTTGCAAAAGCGTTTGAAAGATCTCCGTCTGGCTTACAAGACTAATAAAATTAATAAAGCTAACTTTACTGCCAAGATGGCAGCAGCAAACAAAGCTGCACAAGATAAAGTGAATTCCCTAAATAACGCCAACGCCCAATATCAAGCACAGCTACATGAGGCCAATGCACAGCTGGGTCAAACACAAAGTGATCTCAGTAAGACTCAAGGGTTGTTAGCTCAAAAAGAGGGTGAAGCACGCGGCTTACAAGGTAAGCTCGGAGAAGCGCAAGGGCAATTGGGTTCAGTTAAGGGACAGTTGAATGCGACTCAAGGTCAATTGGCAGCAACTTCAGGGAAGTTGGCAGCCACCGAAGGCGAGCTTAATGCAACTAAAGGCAAGGTCGGACACCTCCAAGGTCAGTTGGGTGAAGTTAAAGGACAGCTAGGTGATGTGAAAGGCCGCTTAAGCGCCACTGAAGGCCAATTGGTTCAAGCTCGTGCGGAAATTGAAGCACGAAAATCTGTGGCTGGGGAAATTCAAAAAGGTTTTGCGAAAGCGGGCATCAAAGCTGATATCGATATGCAAACCGGTGATGTGGTTTTAGATTTCGGTCAAACTTATTTTGATTCGGATTCAGACCGTTTAAAGGGCGAAATGAAAGGCGTGCTGGAAAAAGCTATGCCAATTTACTCGAGATCATTATTCGGCAATCCCAAAGTCTCAGGCAAAATTTCGGCGGTAGAGATTGTCGGATTTGCATCTCCGACTTACCAAGGGCGCTTCGTAGATCCGCATAGTAATAAGGTCGAAGATAAAAAGGCTCTTAAATACAATATGGATCTGAGCTATCGCCGTGCGAATTCAATTTTTAGTTATATGCTCGATGAACAGAATATGAAATTTGACCATCAAAGAGAGTTACTTTCTTTGATGAAGGTTTCAGGACGAAGCTTTCTAGAAGTTATGAAAGTGCAAAACCGAAATATCGCAACAGCGGCGGAGTTTTGCAAACATAACGACTGTAAGAAAGCACAACGGGTTATTATCCGTTTCAGCATGGATCAAAAGAAATAAAAGGGGTGGGTTGTGACAAAGCAGGCTTTTGCTGAATATTTTATTCTGGCGTTACCATATGTAATGGCCGGGGTTTTCGTTGCCGGGCTTTTCTTTCGTACGATTATTTACTACACGGTTCGCCGCCATGAGTGGTTTGCGAAGGAATTTGAAAAACGTGTGAATCGCTACATGGAAGCCGAAGTTCCAGGCAAGGTTAAAGATGTTTCTTTTTATGTTCTTTCGAAGCGGATGTTAGAGAGAACTTATTACGAAGTCTTTGAGGTTCGTGATCGCATGAAACGTCGTAAACCTGATGCCGTAATGTCTTCGAGCGATCGTGTTTTTCTGATCCGCCAAGGCTGTGCGTGGTTGGTTCGCGACATTTTGAAACAAGTAAAGTTTTTGAAGTGGACGGAAGAAACTCCAAAGCTTTTGAATATCACAAAAGCGACCTTTCAGCACAATCCTTGCTTTAACCGCGTATTCGGTGTGCTTCCGATGGAAGGCTTGAATGAAATTATCAGTATTTTGCCGGGACTTTTCGTCGTTGCCGGGATTCTGGGAACATTCGTAGGTATCGCGGGCGGTTTGCAAGAGCTGGGCGGTATGAACTTACAGGATGTGGAGACCACTAAAAATGTGATGGACAAGTTCCTTCATGAGATTTCATTTGCTATGGGAACTTCCATTGCGGGGATCGTATTTTCGTTGGCTTCGCACATCACCAATGTGGTGTTGAATCCAGAACGATGTTACGTGTCTATGGTAGACCGTTTCGAGAGTGCCTTGGATCAGCTTTGGTATCGTAGTGATAACAACAATTTTCCAGATCACGAGCGTCCATTTGATGAGCACCGTGATACTCTGGAAGCCTTGGCGGAAGACGCCTTGAATAAAGAAATAGGCAAAGCTCCGGCAATTGCAAGAGGAGCATAGGTTGAATCGTTTCACAGTCACGATCCACAGGAAGGATAATGCCCTTACTCACGAGCTGAGTAAGGATTCCTTCACTATTGGACGATCCTTAGACTGTGATTTATCTTTGAATGACACCCACGTAAGCCGGGTGCATTTGATTGTAAGCCGCCGTTCGAATCAGATATGGATTGAGGATAAAAACTCCTCCAACGGGACATTTGTCAACGGTGCGAAGATCGAGCAAGGGACGCCGGTGAATGTGGTTCCAGCAGATCGTATTCAGCTAGGGCGATCAGAATTTATCTTAGTTATTGATTTAGAAACAGATGAGTTGCCACAACCAGAACCCGTTGCAATTTTAAAAGTCCAGGTTCCAGCTGCGAAACCTGTGGTTGGAAAAACAGCACGCTCTGCTAAGGTAGAAGAGGCCTTCAGTCCGGCGGCCCCCGTGGCAGAGCCAGCGCCCGCTGTCATTCCGGCTGCAGCCCCTGAGCCGAATCATGAAAATACGATTTTTATGCCACCCCCGGCAATGGCGCCAGCACAAGCAGAAAAAATTCTGCATGATGCAAAACATAAGGCTGCGCAAATTATACTAGAAGGGGAGACTCAGGCTGAAAAGCGCACCCAAGCAATTTATCAGAAAGCTCGTGATGCTCAGGCTCAGGCAGAGATCTTTTATCAGACCCGCATGTCTGATGCACATAAAGAAGCTGATGCCATTCTGGCGGATTTTCAACAACAAGGACAGCAGCTTTTACATGATGCTAGAAATATGGCGCAGGAGCTACGCGATGAGGTGGAAATTTACGTTCAGACCTTACGCGAAAAAGCCAAACGCGATGTTGCGGATCTTATTGCTGAGGGCACCCTTAAAGCTGAGAAAATGAAAACCGAGGCCTTAGAGACCGCACGGTCTTTGGTGCAAACTGAAAATGAAAACAAAGTGCGTATCGCCCAAGAAGAAGCAGATCGTATCTTAGAACTTGCCAAAACGCAGGCTCAGCAAGCCCAAGACCAATTGAATAATGATAAAATGGAATTGGCTGCGCTAACAGAATCCTTAACTCAACTTAAAGCAGATCAGGCGGACGCGGAAAAACGCTTGGAATCTTTGCGGGTAGAGGCCGAGCAGACGAAGCAAACTCTGACAGAAGAACGTGATGGTTTGAAGAAGTCTATCGAAAGTGAGTTGGCACAACTTAATAGTATTAAGGCGTCGCTAAATGATTTTGGCGGCAAGAACAAAGAAGCTGACGAACAATTTAAAAAGCTACAAGAAAAAAACGCGCACCTTACGATGGATATTCGTGATCTGGAAGCTAAGAAAGACCAACTTTTTAAGGACTATGATGCCCAGAAGGTTTCTTTAAGTGAGAAGCTTGAAAAAGAAAAAGCGCAGATGGAGAAATCTGAAGAACAACGTATAGAAGAAATGCGTTTAGACGCTTCTAAGCGTCTTCAGAAATTGGAACAAAATCTAATAGAAGACGTCATGGCAAAAAAAGCGGATATGGTTAAAGACATCCATATTCAAATTGAGCGTGAAGTTGTGAAGGTGATGGAGGCCGCACAATGGAACAAAATTTCATCTGCGGTTTTAGAACAGATCAAAGAGGCGGTCGAGGGACGTGTGGCAAGTATGTCGCAGTCTTCGGCCTCGAAAGTCGCTCCCGAGAAATTGGTTCAGAAACGCAAATCTGAAAAGATGCGTTGGGCTGCCACGGGGCTGGTGTTGGGGGGATTGTTGTACTTCGTCGCCCAAGTGGTGATGGAAACAGTTCAGAGTGACAACAACCCGCTGCAAACGCGAGCTATTAGTGAAGCTAAAAAACGTCAGGAAGATTTAGAGCGTCGTCGCTTTAACCCGACTCAGGCCGATGAGGTCAAAGACACTTACACGGATTCAGTTATCTATACGAGAAATTATGCTGAGGTCTATTTGGACCAGAATTTCCAGCAACGCCTGTATAAGGCCAGCGCTCATTACTTGCTCCGCACCTGGCGCATTGAAGAAGAGAAGTCTTTACAGGTTCTTTCTGCGGCGAATGCATTAGTAAAAGAGCTTCAGGATAGAAAAATGAAGATTCATCCTGATTACATTAAAGAAGGAATTGAAAAGATGCGCGTGTTTGAAAGCCAAACAGTCCTGCGCATGAAAGAGATTTTAGGCTCTGAAGTTCGTCTTGAGTCATTCCGACGATTCGAAAAGAACTTTTATCGTGAAGAGGTTGAGCGCCGCCGAACGGCGCAGCACTAGGCTGCGCGTTGAGATGAAGTTCTACGATTTCCCAGGACAATTTTATTTAGGAACGCGACTTCCGTTTCTACATGGGTCGCTTGCCCTTGAATCTCCGTTGATGTGGAAGCTATTTGCTCAGCCGAAGCGGCATTGCTTTGCGATGATTGGTCCAGGTCATTCATGGCGATATTGATTTGAGTCAGGCCGGTTGCCTGTTGCGTACTGGCTTCCGCGATTTCATTATTGATGTCTGAAACCTTACGAACAGACGTTACAATCTCTGTTAACACAGCTCCGGACTGATCTGCGATAGAGGTGCCCGCATCAATTTTAGTTACACTGTCCTTGATTAATGTGGAAATGTCTTTGGCTGCGGATGCCGAGCGAGCAGCAAGACTCCTGACAGCTTCGGCGACAACGGCAAAGCCTTTTCCTTGTTCGCCTGCGCGAGCTGCTTCAACGGCCGCATTCAGTGCCAATAGATTCGTTTGAAAGGCAATATCATCAATGACATTGATGATCTCTTCGATCTTTTTTGAAGATTGAGAGATTTCCTGCATAGAGGTGATCAATTTTTGGATCTCTTTTTCGCCTTTTTCTGCGGCTTGATAAGATGTTTGTGAAAGCTTCGCGGCTTGTCGGGCATTGTCTGAGTTCATCGTGACCATCGAACTCATTTCTTCCAGAGAAGCGACGGTTTCCTCTAACGAAGCCGCCGAAGATGTGGATGATTGGGACAGTGCTACGCCGGCTGATGAAAGATGTTCAATAGATTCCCGAACGTGTTGTCCCGCCTTTTGTAGGTCTTCAGAGACGGATGAAATTTTGCGCACGATATTCTCGGAAACCAAGAACGTGATTACAAAAAGTAAGACGCTCGAAACGGCAGAGCTCCAAATATTCATGCTCTTGAGTTCTGAGTGGGCGGCAACAGTGTGGGCGCTTTCTTCTTGAGCTAGTTTATTATAAAACAAGTGAACCTTTTCGCAGTAAGCACTGATTTGAAGTCCCAACTCCAAATAACGATGGTCCAGAAGGTCGGTGGCTGCCTTTAAGTCAGCGGGTGTTCCATTTTTGATGTGCTCGACGATTTTATAGAAGACCTCTTTATATTCTGGCAGCAGTGCTTTTATCTGAGGGAAGTCCTTCACCTCGAACTCGTTCTGCGGAGTTTTTTCGTATTCGAGGAAGGCATTTTCTAAGAGTTTAAACTCTGAGATGGATTTTTCTACGGCAGCCAGGCGTTGCTCTGAGTTTTCCGCGTGGACAATACCAGACCAGAACCATTGCCGAGAGGCATTTCGGGCTTTGCGGATCTCACTCATGGACTGCATTGTGGGGATAACATTTTGTGTGAGATCTGAAATAGCAGAGCTCATTTTATCAGCTCGATTGAATGTGAGATAAGTGTTCACGATTGAAACTCCCACAGGAAGGAGTGCGAGCAATAATAACTTACCACGAATACCGGACACGAATGATCTGAACATAGAATCTCCTGGGGTTCGTTTCGGCTTTAGATTGCGAAATTTCCATAGTACCTCTGGTTGATCTTGACCGATTTTTTGCAAAACTGGGCTTAGGGACTGCTGACATCACTCATTTTTGGCGGGGTTCAAGCTAGACGAAAATGTGCTTCCAAGGCTGATGACGCATAAAGCAACAATACCCACAAGCCTGAATATAAGTTAGAAATGGCCATTCTTGAGGAGTCTTTGATGTCACCAGGCCATGAACAGCAAATTGAAATTTTATTTGGCGTTGTTGCGATTCTGTTAACGGTTATTTTCTGCGCGATCTTTTTCAGTTTTTGGAAACGCATTCGCTCTGAACAAAAGGCAGAAAAGACAGAGTCACTGACTCACGAAGCGAAACGTGAAATGCCAACCATGGCAGAAGAAGAGCCGGTTTTAGCTCATATCGACTCAACAGGCGAGATCGTCTCAGACATTGAAGCTGTCGATTTGGCTGATGCTCTTAGAAAGACTGAAGAAAACTTATTCGGTCGTATCCGCAGCTTGTTTAAGTCTGGAACCAGCAGCCAGCCTCTGGATGAAATTGAAGAGATTCTTTATACCAGCGACTTGGGGCCGACGACAGTTCAACGCCTGATGGGAGCTTTACAAGAAAAGCTATCCAAAAAAGAACGCGCCGACTATGAGTTGGTTCGCGAAACTTTAAAAGAAGAAATCAAAAACATCTTTGCTTCGTCCCATTCTGCAGCTCCAGCTCAGGGGATTTTGTCCAAAATTAATTTTGCGGCACAAGGTCCGACGGTATTGATGATTGTCGGTGTGAACGGAGCTGGGAAAACCACTTCTATCGGAAAGATTGCTTCGCAGCTTGCTCGTGAAGGTAAAAAAGTTTTAGTCGCTGCAGGTGATACGTTCCGTGCGGCAGCCGGTGGGCAATTGAAGGTTTGGACAGACCGCGCGCAGGTAGAGATTTTTTCTCCTGAGGGTGTGACTGATCCATCTGCCGTGGCCTTTGATGCCGTAGCGAAGGGAAAAGCCCAAAACTATGACATCGTGATTGTCGATACTGCAGGTCGTTTGCATACGCAGGCAAACCTGATGGAAGAAATAAAGAAAATGAAGCGTGTGATGACGAAGGTCATTCCTGAGGCGCCACACGAGACATTGATCGTTTTGGATGCAAACTCAGGGCAGAATGCTTTAATGCAAGCGAAAGAGTTTCACAATGCCTTGGGCCTGACAGGAGCTGTTTTGACGAAGATGGATGGCACTGCCAAAGGTGGAGTTGCGGTTGGCTTAGCGCAAGAACTGCAAATTCCAATTAAACTTATTGGCGTTGGTGAACGCATCCAGGATTTAAGAACGTTTTCAGCTCAAGAGTTCGTCGATTCATTATTCCAGCAAAATATCTAGAGCGTTCTTCAGAACGCCCTAAGAACGAAGATCGCAGATATTCTGGATCTCGTTAGATTCATAGATAAATAATCCCTTATTGAAATTCAAAGTCGCAATAGCCATCGCCTTCGCAATGTCGGTGGCTTCGATGGCGCGATATTTTTTTAAAGGCCCTAATAACAAGGGGTTAATAAAAGGGCTCAGGATCTTTGCAATATTCTCACCTTTGCGGTGCTCTTTGCGTTCACCGAGAATCAGGCTTGGTCTAAAAATTTCTATCTGAGGAATTTTTAAGGCCCGAAGGTCTCTTTCCATTTCGCCTTTAATGCGGTTATAGAAAATCTTTGATTGGGGGTTGGCCCCCATGGCGGATATTACAAGAAACTTTTCCGCTTGGCACTGTTCTGCGATGCGCGCGAACTTCATGACATAGTCATAGTCCACTGCACGGAAGGCTTCCTGGCTGCCGGCTTTGGCAATGGTCGTTCCCAAGCAACAAATGAAAACCGATGCTTTCAAGGCGACGGCGTGCTCTTCCATTTTACCTAAATCCAGAATGAAATTTTCTGCCTTGGCATGCAGGCGGCCCAGGGGCGCACGGCTTACCGCCTTGATGCGAGAGATTTGCTCAAGTTGGGATAATATTAAAAGGAGCTCATGACCTACCAGGCCTGAAGCGCCCACCAAGGTGACTTCTGTCGGATACTGCATCGTTGTTTACCTTTACCGCCTGTAAGGGCGATCCCTTAAGTGAGGTTTCTTTGTACTACATTCAAAGCGCTCGTGTCTCGGGAAAGTGACAATTCGTGACAGTCTGTCAAAGGCTTGGGCTCTGAGGGGTGCGTGGGGGTGCACTTTAGCACCGGAATGATTGTTACAGAACGGGTATATCAATTGCATCATTTTGCGACGTTGAGGTAGACATGACTAAACATTTTGTTTTTACATTGCTGTCGGTGGCAGCCGTTCAGTTAGCCCCCTTTGCCTTTGCCCGGGCGGATGATCAAATCATTAATCTTTGCCAATTTCAGGATCGCACATTGGGGGAAGTGGGAAATCATAGAATTGTGAATGAGTTAGCTATTGTCGGTAAAGCTCCTGGAGAGAACCTTCCGGGGACCTTTGAACCCGATGACTTATTAGCTATTCCTCTGGATAAAATGTCCCCTCCGATAAGAGAGTCTTTGATTTCTGATAAGTCCTCCGAACGTTTACGCCGTAACACCGTGGTGGCGCTCAATCGAATGATTCAGGATGCCGCTAAAGAAAAAGTTGAGCTGGTAGTGCATTCAGCCTATCGCAGTTACAAAATTCAATGTCTTGTATTTACCAATAAATTAAAGAAAGAAATGAACACGACCTCATTGAGTTTGGATGAAGCCATTGTCTCCGTGAATACGCGCTCTGCAATACCGGGTCAAAGTGAACACCAACTGGGTACCGTGGCGGATATCACAACGAACATTCCTGGCGAAGGATATCAGTTGATCTATCAAATGATGGATACTCCTGCCTACGCGTGGCTACAAAAGAATGCTTATAAGTATGGGTTTGTGATGAGCTATCCGTATTCTCCGGAAGTTGCTTTGAACGAAACGAATCCAAAAACTGGGTATATTTTTGAACCATGGCATTGGCGCTATATTCACCCGCATTATGCGAAAATATTCCGGGAGTGCGGGGATATGACCCTCAGAGAGTTTTTGTATAGAATAGCGCAAAAGCCAAACTTCACCTGTCGCTAAAACTTGAACCCCGCTTCTAATAAGAGCGGGGTTTTTCTTTAGAAGCAATTACAGGTTCCGCGATTGTCTTGCAGGCTTTGGCATCTAACTCCCTTGCCATCGTAAGAGATCTCTAGCTCAGACAGAAAACCGTTGCGTTCGGTGTGATAGATCTCTGCGCCCTTGCTGAAGACCCCGCGACGGGCTTCTTCACGTAAGGTGACCTTGCCTTGGTTTTCAATACTCGTGATGTATTCCTCAGATGGCTTTTTGCTTTGCGCATCCGTCAGAGGAATAGGGATTGGTAAGTCTTCTTTATCGACGCCGAAATAACTCAGACGTAGGCCAGAGCTTTCTTCACCGATCGCTTCAACCTCGACGCGCAAGCGGCGTTTGTCTCCGTTCGGCAACGTGATATGCACGTTTTTCCAATCTGTCTTGTCAGCAACAAGTTCTCCAAGCTCTCCGCGCATGGAATCCACCAATGAAGTGAAGCTTAGGTCTGCATCATTATTCAGGCTGTTTTTGACATTAAGACAATCCCCCATCTTGCGCAGATGTGGTCCTAAAAGTGGCAAAGGACGATCAGGACGGGGAGTTGGCTGGGGTGTTGGAGTCGTCGTGTTGAAGCCAGAAGCGACGGTCGTTTCTGTGGCCGGGGCGACTTCCGTGGCAACGTTCAGCTGTTCATGAGCAGAGTTTTTTTCTTGTCCCCAAAAATAAAGAGCCACCGCAATCGCGGTAGCTCCTCCCAAGATAGCGACCAAGAAATTTCGCTGGCGACTATTCATATTTCGGGCAGTTGTTAGATGCCGCATCTTCCAAGCCCCAACGAGCTGCGAAGCTGTCATTTGGATTAGAAGAAATATCTTTCTTCATCATCGCCAAGGCAAAATCATACAATGAGATTTTTGTGCCTGGAACGATTTCGATATCTGGGCATGTATCTAAAACAGGTTTCAAGTTTTTAACCTTTTTAGAGGATGTCATTCCGTTAACGTCAGTCGCGTCAAAGATTTGTTTCAAAGTCGTTTTAATGCGCTTGTCGCGTGACGGAGTTGAGTAGGCATCGTACTCATCCGCATTCATGCAGCGACCGTTAATTTTTTGACGGTAAAGCTCAGATTTTTTAAGAATATCGACACGGGTATTAACTAAGTTACATACGTTTGCAACTTGGCGTGTGATGTTTTCTTCTTTGGATTCTTCCTTCAAAGCCAAGCGACTTTGTACTTCCGCTGTCCAGTGGTTAAGTTTGCGACCACCGCCACCACCTTTACCGATTGATTTGAATTGTTCTAAAGAATACCCCGGAAGAGATTCTTCAGACACGCCATAGTACGACGGCTGCTTCCAATCGCGGAAGCCCGTGCTGCTTTCCTCAGGCATAAATACAAGGCTTGAAGTTATGTTAAGGTTGCGAATGTCTTTGGGAACAGTAGATCCGATCAAAGTGATAACACCTGTTTCGGAAACGTCTTTAACGATTTCCGCATGGCCTGGATCTTCTTTAACATTGGCGCCAACGATACGACGGAAGACATTGTTTTTCGTGATACGTGGACGGCTCCAGACTGTACCAGGGCGTACGAACGTGCGGTTGATCATGATCGGGTAAGTGTCATTAGGAAGAGTTTTTGTGCTTGTGACATCACCAATGTAATTCATGAATTTACGAACACGCTGAAGAGAGTCGTTCGTACCATCCCAACGAGACATTTGGTTGGTGATGTAGTTGGAACCACCTGTGGAGTCTTTGATAACGAACGGAAGACCGTTTTCGTAAGAGAAGATGACGCGTGCTAGGTAAACGGCATCGGCACAGTCTGTTGGAATACCTTTGTAGTTTCCAGACATGTAAATATCTTCATTGAAATTATTTTGGATCCAAGTGGAGTATTGTTGTTCCCATTCAGGCGTCCAAGATTGCGTTGCTTGCCAAACAGCTGCTTGAGAGATGCTTGCTCCTAATAAGAAGGCTCCCAAAATTGCTGTGGAAATAGATCGAGTCATGAAGTGTCTCCTCTTTTTAAAATCAGAGGGAAAATGCCCCATTGTTTAACAAAACACAAAGTTCTCTCTGTATTCTGACAGGTGTTTGCAGAAATTACACTTACACTGCGCGGCTTTGTCGCTCGAATGCTCGTAAATGGTGTTCTGTTTAAGAGAACCACTATTAAACCTACGCCATGGATGGCGCGTCTCAGGCCAAAAAGCGTGACTGGTCCTGCCGCTGGGGTAGCGTTTGTAAAAATAACATGCCCTTGTGTGGGCACATGGAGGTTTTATGAGATGGATTGTGAACCTTGCGATACTGATAGCGCCGGCTCTTGGATTCGCTCAGGTCAATATTGAAGCTTTGTATGACTGGAAGATCATGCGAACCCAGTGGATGGAAACTGATGAAGTAAATTTTGGCGAATTCGTCGCAAGACTGGGAGCCGCCGTAGAGCGCCGTGCTTGTGGCAGTGTCAGTTCTTGTATGAAAAGTGGTGCGAATCCTTATATACAATCTGACCCTGTGGGATTGAAATACTATTCGGACTGTGCTGACTTGCCTTATTATTTGCGATCTTATTTCGCGTGGAAAAATCAATTGCCGATGTCCGTTGAAAGCTGGGTTTTGCCTCGTCCTGTGGCCGATAATGGTGGGGATGTTCGCTACACTTCGTTTGGAAACTATGTCGCCGGTCGCTTTGACGTCGTAGCGCGAAACTCAGGGCGAACGATGTTTGTGACCAACGTGGAAGATTGGGAAGGTCTTGCTACGCGATACCCTGACGCCGTGTCGTTGTTGAATGGAACCATTACGAATGTGACCTGGTCTGCTTCTTTTCGTATGATCGGAAACGAAGACGGGGAGTTGTTTTCAGATTTCTATCCCGTAAAACTAAATCGTTCAGGAATCCGGCCGGGAACAGTGATCTATGATCCTAATGGTCACGTTGCCGTCGTCTATAAAATTACTGATGACGGACGTATCTATTATATTGATGCTCATCCGGACAATTCCTTAACTTCGGGAATGTACAATCCTAAATTTGTACGCAGTAATCCTTATCAAGGTGCGGGTTTTAAAAACTTTCGACCTTTGATGTTAATCAAGGCAAGCAAGGATTCTTCCGGAGCGTATGTTGGTGGCAGAATCATTGGTGTAAAGAATGCCAACTTGCCTTCGTACAGCCTTGAACAGTTTTATGGCAACAGCCCGGATCCTGATGGGCATTGGTCCGATGGCAAGTTCCTTTATAAGGGACAGCCGATGAACTATTATGACTATGTTCGAGTGATGTTAGCAAAGGGTGATCTGATGATTGATCCTCTGCAAGATATGCGCAGCATGATTCGTGATATTTGCGTGAACCTGAAAGACAGAGTTGATGCGATCAATATCGCGACGGCCTCAGGAGTCCATACGAAAGCTCATCCAGAGCGTTTGCCGATGAATATTTACGGAACAAATGGGGAATGGGAAAACTATGCAAGCCCGTCGCGTGATGCGCGTTTAAAGGTGTCTTTCATGGATGTGTTGAATCAGTCAAAACATCTGATTCAAAGATATAAATCTCGTGATCCACAAATCGTCTATAACGGTGGCGATCTTCCGGGAGATCTGTTGAAAACCTATCAAAGCGAAGCTCGAGCTTGCCAGTTTTCATATACGAACTCCAGTGGTCAGTCTGTGATGATGAATCTGGATGATGCTCGTAAAAGAGTTTTTGATATGAGTTTCGATCCTTATCATTGTCCTGAACTTCGTTGGGGGGCTTCAAGTTCTCAAGAACTAGCATCGTGCCGTGATGATGCGAATAAGCGCGCTTGGTACAAACAAGAACGTTGGTTGCGAAATCAGTGGGAGCGTCGTTATGACGTCAGAATGGACTTTTCCTTAGCAGAGCTCAATGGTCCTAAGCCAGGAGCGGGGATCGCGAATGCGCCAGATGTGGACATTGTGAAGTACTTATCTAATCCAAATTAGTTTCTCAAAATGAGACAGCTCTTCCGGAAGAAGGAGAGCTGTCAGGTCTCTGACACTTAAGCAGCAAAAATTGGCTGCGATCTGCTGATTGTCATCAGAGGCAATTGAGGCCCTCATAAAATGGCACCTTTATTGGATATAAAAACCTCAATGAGGTCTTTATGAATTATAAAGCGTGGTTAGTTAAAGCAGCTGTTTGTGGTCTTTGCATGACAATGCTAGTTCCGAGTTTTGCCAATGCCACTGAGTATGGGCCGAACACGATTTCTGCGTTTTTAAATAAAGAAGGCAGAGAAACTGTCTATAAGCCAAAGTGGGCTAATTTCGTATTGCATACCGCTTTACATCGAAAGTTCTATGGGCAGAGAAGTAATATGCCCGTGTGGATCGATGCCTCTGGATACCCAAATCAAATGGCCACGGCCTTGCGAGAGACTTTATTGAGTGCAGATCGTCATGGGCTCCACCCTCAAGATTATTGGAATGAAACCTTAGAAAGTGCCTTTATAGGCTCGCAAGAAGATCCAAGACTCGGAATCACTTTTGAGTTTGTTGCCACCGAAGCTGTTCTTCGCTATGGGCAGCATTTGTTCCAAGGGCGCGTGGATCCTCGTACTGTTGATGAAGATATAAAATACGAAGGAAATACATTCGCGGATAAGGAAATTACTATTGTTGCGGCGGCAGTGAACAAAGCACCAAGTGAGTTCACATCCGCACTTGAAATTCTGTCCCCTCAGTTGCCTCGTTATAAAGATTTTATGAAAGTGCTTGAGTACTTTAGAGACGCTAAAGGAAAGGGCAATTGGGCTGTCATCAAATCGCCAGGCATGATTATGCAAAAAGGCGTAAGGACTGAGGCTATCGCGCAAATCCGTCAGCGCTTTAATGAGTTGGGTTATAAGATCTCTGTCGGCAGTGATAGCTTTGATGGTGAATTTGATGGCGTCTTAAGAAAATTCCAGAAAGACAATGGATTAGCCATAGATGGTACCATCGGAATCAATCGCTCTGCGGCTTTACAAACCCTTAATAAAAATATTGATGAGCGCATTTCGCAAATTGAAGTGACCATGGAAAAGCTTCGTTGGTTGCCGAGAACTTTTGAAACTCGATTTATTTTTGTGAATTTAGCGACGTCGGAATTTCGTTTGTTGGAAGGTAATAAATTGTTGATGTCTTTAGAACCGTGAATGGTCAGAAGTTGCGCCAGACGCCATCGATGAGAGATTATATTCAAGAAGTGGTATTAAATCCAACGTGGACTGTGCCCGATACCCTGGCGATTCAAGACAAATGGCCTATGCTAAAAAATGACCGAAGATATCTCGTCAATCATAAAATGGTTATGACTCAGAATGGTCGCGTGGTGGATTCGACAGCGATAAATTGGAATATGCAAAGTGCTTATGATTTTGATCAGAACAATCCGAATCGTTTTATTATCACGCAGCTGCCAGGTTACGATAATGCCTTGGGAGTTGTAAAGTTTCCCTTGGTGAAGAATGATCAGGCTATCTATATGCATGACACCAATGAACGTGATTTATTCAATTTAGGCGAGCGCCATAAAAGTTCTGGATGCATACGCTTGGAAGAACCATTGAAGCTTGCTGAATATTTGCTGCAGGATCAAAATGATTGGTCATTAAGTAAGATCATGCAAGTGGTGCCGTCGGCAATCGAGCCGCAGCCTCGCAAGACGAAATATGTTTCGCTCACAAAAAAAATGCCGGTGTACCTGATGTATCTAACTGTGGAACGCGGGACTGATGGATCCATTCGCTTCTTGCGT
>JBJTMR010000080.1:0-1601 GCA_046070625.1 Bdellovibrio sp.
GTCGACTTTTCAAAAGGACGCATTGATTTTTAAAGAGGGCTTGGGCGATACCGTTATCATGGATTCGCAGAAAGCAAAGATGCAAATTTCCATGCACACTGGCGGCGCTTCGCAATTCGGAATCTGGTCAAAGAATGCCGAAGAGTTCGTTTGCCTTGAACCCTGGTGGGGGTGTGCTGATCTTGAGGACGCACAAGGCGATCTGAAAATGAAATTCGGAATTCAAAAAACCGGGCCGTCTCAAGAATGGAGCCGAACAGTGAGGATATCTTTGGCGCAATGGTAGTGTGCAGTAAGTGCAGTAAGTGCAGTTTGTGCATTTCGACAAGCAAGTCACAGGAAAAATTCATCTCAATTGGAAACACTCGATCGACGGGTCTAGTAAAAGGTAAAGATTCCTTAAAATTAAGCCTCCTTTTTAGATCTAAGTCTTTGTGAATATTCCGGGCAGGAGTACACTGAAAGGACCACTTCGGCCTAAGGAAAACAGCATGAGAATATTTTCTGATATCACCAAAACCATCGGTCAAACTCCTCTAGTGCAAATGCAAAGACTCGGGAAGGGACTTCCCGGAAATCTTCTTCTGAAGTTAGAGTTTTTTAATCCCCTGAGTTCAGTCAAAGACCGCATCGGTCTAGCCATGGTTGAGCAAGCCGAACTGAACGGCATTCTGAAACCAGGAATGGAAATCATCGAGCCCACCAGCGGCAATACGGGAATTGCTCTGGCATTCGTGGCTGCGGCAAAGGGTTATTCTTTGACGCTGACGATGCCTGAAACAATGTCGCAAGAGCGCCGTACACTGTTGCTTCTTTTAGGTGCTAATATTGTGCTGACTCCGGGGCCCTTAGGAATGAAGGGGGCGATCGCGAAAGCGATGGAACTAACCGAGAAAAATAAAAATAGCTGGATGCCACAGCAATTCGACAACCCAGCCAACCCTGCGAGCCATAAAGAAACCACAGCCCTGGAAATATGGCGCGATACTGATGGGCAAGTGGATATGGTCATTAGTGGAGTAGGAACTTCAGGGACAATCACCGGTATCGGTCAAGTTTTGAAAGCGAAAAAGCCCTCTGTGAAAATGATTGCCGTAGAGCCCGTTGAAAGCCCGGTGCTATCAGGTGGTAAGCCGGGGCCGCACAAGATACAAGGTATTGGGGCGGGTTTTGTTCCTTCGGTGATGGATACCAAAATCGTTGATGGAATTGAGCAGGTGTCTTCTGATGAAGCCCTGAAAACAGCACGTGAAGTTATAAAAAAAGAAGGCATTCCGGTGGGGATTTCTTCGGGTGCTTCCATCGCAGTAGGCTTAAGGCAAGCAGCGAAAGAAGAAAATCGCGGAAAGAACATTGTGGTCATCGTCCCAAGTGGCAGTGAGCGGTACTTATCGACGTTGTTGGCAGAGCCAGAGCGACTCGCGTCTCAACAATTGGTAGTTTCTGAAATTGATGAAAAATATTTAAGTAAAATGAAATAGAGCGTATATGGTTCCGTTTGTCATTCCAGCAAAGGAAAATGTTTTAGTAAAGATCGGGGAGGCGACGAGCAGTTTGTCTCCGTTGTCAGAGCTAAACGTTTTTGTTTGGAATGTCTTTAA
>JBJTMR010000081.1:0-10931 GCA_046070625.1 Bdellovibrio sp.
TTGGACTTCTGACAAGTGATGGTTGATACCGCTGGCATCGAAGCGACTTGTCGAGAATGTAAATCCAAGAACTGGAAGTTTTGCTCTGACAGAACGCCTATCGTGGGTTGACCACCGTTGCTAGCGGCATAGAATTTACCATTTTTATCTTGCCAGATTTTATACCAAGCACGCTTTTGTCCCATATTGATAATCAAGTTAAAGCTTTCAGACGCATGAACTGCAGGTTGAACTCGGTGTGCAGGCTTGGCCTTCGCGAAACTCAATACTGGTGTCAGCAGTAGAATCGTGATTAGAAATTTCATAGGGCCTCCTTGGTGCTCTGAAAGAATCTTCAGAGAGCTTTCAACTTATATATAAGCAAGCCGTGCCAATGCTTCAGGGTGATACGAATTGAGTTGTATTGAAATAGGGTGCTTCTTGGGGTGTTTAGAACCTGACAGGCGAGTGACGATCTACGTTCAAAAAGGTCCTTGTTGACCGAGGGTTTACACCCTTCCTGTAGGATCTTATAGGATCAAGATGGCAGCGAGAAAATGGGTCGTTAATGGCTATTTTCTGGCAACCGTATTGCATTTGCACCAGAGGGACTTAAAAGCCGGAGGAGTATCAATGAAAAAACTGAGCATGGGTTTGGCCTTTGTGTTGGCCTTGGGAAGTATCTCCGAAGGTGCAGAGCAAAGAGCTCCAATTGTGTCCAGTGGCCCTGGTATTTATAAACACCGCTTTGATCCCCAAAAGGTGACAGTTGTTAATAATGGTTTGGCGGCGTTAAAGCTTCGTCTGGATATGATCGAAAGTGCCAAGCAGTCGATCGAGATGGAATACTTTATTTACAGTATCGATACAGCCGGTCGTCTTATCACTCAGGCCTTGATCCGCAAGGCAAAGCAAGGGGTGAAGGTACGAGTAATCGTGGATACCTCTCTTCCGATTTTTGAGCTCAATAAGTACTACGCTGCGGTCTTAAAGGAATCGGGTATTCAGGTTCACTATTATAATGAAGCCTGGATTATTCAAGTCGTCAGTACTCAATTCCGCAGTCATCGTAAAAGTTTGATCGTGGATGGGCAAAAGGCCATCACCGGTGGTCGCAATATCGCCGATGAATACTTTGATTTAAGTCCAGATTATAACTTTATGGATACGGATATGTATGTCGAGGGTACTATCGCTCGGGATATGCGTGCGAGCTTTGAAGAGTTTTGGACGGCTGACATCACGAAGCCTGCATTGGATGTCTTAGAGCCGCGACCAGAGGAATACTATGGTTTATCAAAAGACAATCTGGATGACTGGTTTACTTTGCAAGATGAGGAAACCAAGAAAAGCTTAGATCGTTATAAGTCTGATTTATACTTTTATAATAAGGGAATGAATAAGGCCCGCGTCTTCACGGTGACAACAGATGAAGATCTGCGCACTCTGGAAAAGGTTAACAATGAAGGGGCTGTGCTTTTAGCCCGAGAAACCACGGATTATTGCAACGATATGATTTATGCAGCGGACTTCCCGGGGATGGGTGAAAAGACCCGCGTCTTGCGTAAACAGCTTGCGAAAGAGGCTGTGATGGCTCGCTCTGAAGTGGACATCGAATCTCCGTATTTTGTGATTAAGAAAGAGATCTCTGATGTTTTGCAAAGGCTTTTGAATCGTAATGTGAAAATCAATGTTTTGACGAACAGTTTGTATTCAACAGATGCCTTCTATACTCAGGCCGCTTTTGATACCCGTATCAGCGTATGGACGAAGGCCGGAGTGAACGTGTGGATGCATAGTGGGGAGCGTGATCCTCAGACATATCCGGTGACGGGGATAGCTGAAAACGCCCGCTGGGGAACCCATTCAAAACGCGCGGTGATTGATGGGAAGACCTCGATTGTCGGAACCTTTAATATGGACCCGCGCTCGACGAACCTGAATGCCGAAATGGCCTTAATTTGCAGGGATAACGAAGTGATTGCGCATTCGATTCAGCAGGATATGCGCAATCGTATCAGTAACGGTATCAAGTTGGGATTGAATGGTCGTACCGAAGACGGGCAGGTCGTGCGGAAGCAATCACCTTTTTCCAAGAAAGTCCTTTTCTGGCTTTCAATGCCTTTGGCGAATCTCTTCGATTTCTTGCTTTAAAATCGGTGCAGCTGAGGATATCTCAGCTCTGGGGTGTGATGTCTTTTTCAGAGTCGTAAGAGGTCCGGGAAAACCATTTTGATTGCGGTGCTAAAGGGATGAACTTAGAATTGTTTTATGAAAACATACCTGAGTGTGCTATGCGCCGTTTTTATTTCGTCTGTCACATGGGCCAATTCTTTCGAAAAAGTTTTATTTGTTGGCGACTCCCACAGTTATGGGAATTTCGGAACGGAAGTCGATAAATACCTTCGGTCTATTTCTGATAAGGTCACTACTTATGCAAGCTGTGGTTCTTCGCCGTCGACTTGGTTAAAAAAAGATGGAAAGTATAAGACAACGAATTGTGGTCACTTAATTAAAGACAGCAATGGACGTGAGCTTCGTGCTAAATCCCATGCGACAGAGTATTTTCCCGGCGAAGTCCAAAAGATTCATCCGGATCTAACTGTGATTGCTATGGGAACAAATATCTTGGCGTCCCCAGGGAATATAAAGAGTGAAATCGCATCAATGAAAAAGATGTTGGATGAAGTGAACAACGCCAACAGTAAGTGTATTTGGATCGGTCCACCTTCGATTACCAAACGCCCTTTTGCTGACAATCTTGCGTCGGGTATCAAAGAAATGAAAGCGGTTGCTGAAAAGAACAACTGCGTTTTTATTGATAGCAAGCCTTTGACGGCGTACCCGGCGAAAGGCGATGGTATTCATTATAGCGGGCAAGCGGCCTCGAAGTGGGGTCAAGACGTTGCGAAGCAGATTGAGCAAAAGCGTAAAACTTTGGAGTCGAAATCTGGAGATTACAAACCAAAGGCCTCGCCTGTTAAAAGCAGCGGAGTCCGCTAGGTCTCTGCCCTAAAAGATCAGGCTCAAGTGAAAGGTCCCGCCGGGATTCCCCCAATAGTTATACTTGGAGGCGAAGGTTAGATTGGGGCCAATCTGATAATTCAAAATATTCTTGTAAATCGTTTGCGAATAAAGGACTGAAAAATTGTACGAAGACAATTGGTAATTCGGTCGATTGATGAAGGTCGCAAAGGTATTGTAGGACATGCTAGCAGTTGGGGTAAAGAATTGGCCCAGGGACAAACCATGTGTGACTGCGTAGGCATGAGGTCTGTCTTGATAGTCCGCCTCGTTGATGAATGTCAGGGTGCGATCTTTACGAAGAATAAAGTGTAAGTTGATGGCTTGAAAAATTCCGGCGCCTTTATCTGCGTCTGCATAAAGTTGTAGCTTAGGATTCAAACGATAAGTTTTTGTCTGTTCGGCGATACTTTCAAAGGTGAGGGTGTGGGAAATCTTAAAGGCACCCGCAAAGCTGATATGGGGCTGGAAAGATGTTCTGACATTTCCCAACTGGCGGAAGAACCCTAATGTTGCTCCGTAGTCCCGAGTGCGGGGTTGTTGGCGTAGATAATTCTGGGATACGCCGCGTTCACTGGTTTCGTCATAACTGGTGAAGGTTACCTGCCAGTATTCTTCCAAATTGGGCAAGCGGAGATTGACGTTAAAACTGATATCACTGGTCAGGTAATCCTTAGAGTTATAATAGAGGGAAGAATCTAAGATAACGCTGGTTTTATTTGTCTTATTTGTATACTGCTGGCCCGCAAGAAATAGGTCCAAACCGTTTGCCATGCTATCAAAGAACTTACCGATTCTTGCATTGCTTTCGATAAGAGAGTCTTCAAAGGTTGCATCTCGAGGTGGCGCTGTGTTGTGGCGGCTTTGCGCCAAGCTGGAAGTTCCCCATATGAACAAGATCGCACCAATCAGCGACGCGAAAAGTTTATATAAAGATAATGCTTTTTTCCCCATGAGCCTCTAACCTCTATTTATGTTTAATAATAAACTCATATTTAGCCTGATGTCTCTGAGTATCGTGATTCTTTTTGCGGAATTTGCCGGTGCGTATGTTTCTCAGCGAGGAAACATTAATGCGACAGTGGGGCCCTATGTTTTTCAAACGAACTATTCCGGCATTCGTTCCGAGGATAATGGTGTTTCAGGCGGGATCTCGTTAGTGGCGACTGGTGATGTCAGTGACCATGGCAGTTTAGAGATGTCCACAGTTTACATGGACAAAAGCTATTTCCGCGACATCGCCGATCGATCAATTGCAGAAAAAACCCAAGTTATACATATCGGAATTGGTTATCGCCGTTATTGGGCGCCATCATTTTCGACCTCTTTATCTGTTTACACGAACTATCCGATGGGTGAAACCGAGGTTATGCATACGGATTTCGCTGATGCAGAAAAGGTCGAGACCTCCGCGCGCACCAGCAGTGAAAGTGGTTTAGACTTAGGGTTTCAAGGGGAGATCTGGAGCTCGGGGCGCTATGCGGTGATGGCGGAAGTTCGCTACTCCTATGCCTTAAGTAAAAAATCCCATGAATTTTCTGATCAGTACGGTGGAACCATTGGGATTAGGTACTTCATCCAAAGTCACGTGGCGAAACCAAAAGAGTTGCGTCCTAAAGAATCAACAGAAAAGTAACTCAATCTGTGTTGTTGTCGCGCATTTCATTAAAGCAAATAGAATTATGGTCTTTGCAGTTCGGGTTTTTTTTAGGCGGCTGTCTGAGTTGCTTTTATTTACAAGCTCACTGGCAAATAACGCCCGTTGTGTCCGCCGCTCTAGTGGGATTGGTCGGGACCTTTATCCCTGAGTCCAAGCGGATTGCGCAAACTCATATTCATGCAACTATTTATAGTGGAGCTTTCGTGGCGATGGGATCTCGAGGCGTAGACGCCGGAGCTTGGCAGATTGTGGTGGTTTCTTTTGTGGGATCCAGTCTTTATTTTTTCTTGCGCCCTTATTTCAATGGAATGGGTGGCCGTTTGGGGTTGATCGCTTTTATTTCTTCTTTGTTGTCTGTGACGTTAAAAATATGGTTATGAAAGAGCTCATGATTTGCTTGGTCGCTGCATTCGGGGCTGAGATAACTTTTGCCTTGATTCACCGATTTCGCTTTTCGACAATTCGTGCGTCGACGTTGCCCACGCTGTTTTTTGCAGCGGGGATCTATTTTGCGAATTTTCCAGAGCAAAGAGTTTTTCAGGCGGCTTTTTTTGGCGCTACATTCGTCGGGATGACTGATAAGTCCCGACTGGGGTGGAAAAGAGTTCTTATCGCCAGTCAGATTTTTGCGTTTTGCTATATATTCTTAATCCCATTTGCGCAGGGTTTTGGTGGAGGCCTGGGAGCCTCTGCCTTTTTATCCTGCGCAATTGTGTTGGGGATGTCTCGCTTGAAGGACTTGTGGAGAGCCCGTTAGGCTTCCGTATCCAGGACCGGGAAGGATTTCACTAAATCATCGAGTGATTTCATTTGCTGAAGAAAGGCTTCCGCTTTATTCAACGGCAATGCAGAAGGCCCATCACACTTTGCCTCATTTGGATTCGGATGGGCTTCAATGAATAAACCCGCAAGTCCAACAGCCAATCCTGCACGAGACAGTTCTGCGACTTGACCACGGCGTCCACCAGAAGCCGCACCCATAGGATCCCGGAACTGCAACGCATGAGTCGCATCCAAAATCACCGGGCAACCTTTAGAAACTTTTTTCATGATATTAAAGCCCAAGGCGTCTACGACCAAGTTGTCATATCCAAAGCAAGAGCCACGTTCACAGAGAATGATTTTGTCGTTTCCGCATTCTTCGATTTTGTCGACGATGTTGCCCATTTGACTTGGTGAAAGGAACTGAGGTTTTTTAACGTTGATGACCGCTCCTGTGCGAGCCATCGCTTCCACAAGATCTGTTTGGCGAGCCAAGAAAGCGGGAAGTTGGATGACGTCGGCCACTTCGGCGACGATTTTTGCTTGGTGAATTTCATGGACGTCCGTAATCACTTTGACGCCGAAGTTTTTTTTCAACTCTTCGAATATTTTTAAGCCTTGGTCCATGCCCGGGCCACGATAAGAGTGAATTGAAGAGCGATTGGCTTTATCAAAGGAAGATTTAAAGACATAAGGGATTTTTAGTTTGTCAGTAATCTTGACGAAGTGTTCGCAGACCTGCATTGCCAAATCGCGAGACTCCAGGACATTCATACCCGCAAAAAGAACGAAAGGTTTGTCATTTGCTATCTCAATATTTCCAAGTTTGACGATTTTATTTTGCATGGTTTTCCGCCTAGTAAGTTGTGAATCGTTTGAAGCTTAGCACTGGATCAGGGAGTGCGCAAACAGAGCGCAAAGCGTCCTAGCTCTGGGCTTTATTCAGTCTTCAGTCGGTGTCTGAGGCCCGGAAGATTTGATATTCTGAGGAAAACAGGAGGACTTTATGTCACGCCATAATAAAGGGAGAGGTTTTAGTCAAACCAGTAAGCGATTCGAAGGTGACCTAAAAGTACAGCATCGGGCGGCTCGTAATAAGCAAACGGATCACTCTGCGGATGCTCACGAAGAGGCATCACCGACAGAAAATCGATCCAGTCAGATTGCAGGTAAAAAGAAAGCTTCTTAGGAAGCTTTCTTTTTTTGTGGGGATTTTTTCTTTTTTGTGTTCTTGGACTTGGATTTCTTAGGTTTGGACTTCGATTTTTTGGATTTTGCAGGGCCGTACTTTTTTGCGGCCCCTTTTCGAATGCTGTCGTTTTCTTTAAGGTAAGGCATCATGCTTTTGATAGCATCGTTATGGTCTGCCGGGGCCTTGGGGTCAGCGGGGGATTCGATTTGAGGGGGTTCTTCAGCAAAAGCAAAATGCGAAATACCCAAAGAAGTAGCGACTAGGAAGCTGAGGAAAAATTTTGTCATCGCGACATACTAGCGTGTTTTTATATGTCACTCAACTATTTCCACACAGAGAGTTCTTTCCAGGCATCACGATTTTCAAGTTGGCTGAAGTCATAAACGTCGATGTGCGGAGCCACTGAGCGAATGGCCTGCAGGCTTTCTTGAAACTCGTTAAGTGTCGGTTCAATTGAGCTGTGTTGTCCATGCCAGGGGGAGATCTCGACATGGATAATTCCGGTACTACGTGTGCCAACCATCTTTAAAAACTGAGTTGCTGCTTTTTTGGTCCATTGAGGAGTGAAAGCTTTGGTTCCATATTCTGCGCGCCATTGTTGCCAAAGTAATTCGCCCACAACAAAGTCCATTTTTTGGGCACCAGGAAGATTAAGGATTTCATTGAGATCAAAACCGACGAAGTCCCTGACGCGAGGAAAAGTATAGAGACTTCCGTTGGCCTGTGCCGGCCAAGTTTGCACAAGCCCCGCCTTAAGGTTCAGCCCATGAACAGTTTTTGCCATGAGACCCAACAGCTCGGTAAGACCTCTGGCGCGAACGATTTTCCAATTGAGATCTCCTAAGGTGCCCTTGGGATACAGTTTGTAAAACGCTTTGATCGCTTCGGGGTTGAAGTCTGGCTCTCCAGTCCAATAGCAATCCACGGTCGGCTCTACAGCTTCAATGGCCAGAAGCCCAGGGAAGCGCGTGGCTAAATCAACGACGAAACCTTGAAACCAGGTGCGGAATTCAGGGTGCCACGCTGAAAGCAAAGAAACCTTGGGCATGGGTTTATAATCCGTGCCGTCTTTAAGTTTCGATCGCCATTCGGGCTTTGCATTCCAAGCTCCTGAAAAATCGTTCGATGAAATCGAAGCGATAACTTGAAGGCCTTCGGCTTTGGCGCGGGTGTAGATTTCTCCAAAAATATTTTTGCTGCCGAAGGAGGGTTCGATTTCCGTCAAAGGATAGTCCGTGGGATAGAAAGCGCCATTGCTGGGGTTGTAGGCGTAAAGAAAAATCGTATTGACGTGAGCTTCTTGGACTCGGTCGATGACTTTTTGGGCAATTTGCTTGGGCGTTAAATCTGGATACAAATAGTAAAAGTAGGACGGGTCGATCCGCAGGCCGCGAATGGTGGGAAGGGCGTAAGCGTCCAGGTTTGTGAAAAATAGCAGAATCGTGACAAATAGGTATTTCATCGTCCGCTCCTTGAAACCTCAGATAGTAGCAAGTGTCTGAGGCTTCTGTCAGAGCGGAGTTATTGCGTTTTGACAGTCACGGTTTAGCGGAAGCCTCGTTGAAAGCAAGCTTGGCGAAGAAGGTCTGCTTCTTTCCAGGTTCTCCAGTCACGGATGGCTCCTTTTAGATACCACATGACTTTTATTTGATCTGCGGCAGCGAGACTGCAGAATCCTGTATCGACGTAACAACCGACATGGCTATCCATAGCGGCATCTTTGATTTGATTGCACGTCGAATTGGCAGAGACTTCACCTAAGCGGACTTGCAAGCATTCACGAACATCTCGCAACCAGCGTTGGCTTTCGGTGTTAAATTTAGCGTTGTCATCAACGAATTTTTGACAATACGGAATTGCAAAATCTTGCCAATAACCGTTGCGACCACAGGATCTTGAGCGTTCCATGCAGCGATAGTATTCGCAATTGTTGGCGCTGGGGGTGCAGGTTTCTGCCAGGGTTGGAAGGGTTGCAAAAAGGCCCAAAATAAGAAGGATCATTTGTTTTTTAATCATGTCAGAGCGGGGTGCGAAATCCGTTCCAGGGGGCGGGGCCTTTATTTGCAATACAGGCGGAAGGAGGTGTTTATGTCCTGTTAAGTTCTGAAATAGTTACCCTATGGGAAGCGCAAATCCACGCTGTCTTCGGAGGGGGAGTTGTGTTATGAAGGTCCGCTATGAAACTTTCTGATCTTCACTTTGATTTCCCTGAGGAGCTAATTGCCACATCCCCTTCGCGACCATCGCGGGTGATGTACGTTGATCAAGGCCATCCTGAGGAGATCTCGTTAACGGATTTAAAAAATAAATTCTCTGCAGGCGATGTTTTGGTTGTGAATAACACCCAGGTTTTAAAACGTCGTGTTTTTGCCGGAGACGTTGAGATCTTATTCTTAAAACAGGTGAATGCCACGGATTGGGAAGTTCTTTTTCCCTCCAAGAAATATAAAATCGGTGAATCTTTAGAATTACCTTTGGGTGTTTCCATGGCTCTTGTACAAAAAGGCCGTCCTCAAGTTGTTCGCTTGAGTGCAGAAGTGACCGAAGAGTATTTCCAAAAGGTCGCTGAACTTCCTTTGCCTCCGTATATCCAAAAAGCTCGTAATGCTCGCCACACGGTGGAAGCCGATGAGTCTTGGTATCAAACGGCTTGGGCAAAACAACCGGGGAGTTTTGCCGCTCCGACGGCAAGCTTGCATTTTGGGCAAGACGATCTCGCGCAGTTGCGCGCCAAAGGTGTGCAAATTGCTGAAGTGACCTTGCATGTGGGTTTAGGAACTTTCTTGCCGGTGACGGCAGAAGATCTGAACGATCACGATATGCATGAGGAATATGTGGATATTTCTGCGGCGTCTTGGGCGGTGATTCAAAAAGCCCGTGCAGAGGGGCATCTGGTTTGGTCCTTGGGGACGACGACCACGCGCTCTTTGGAAAGTGCCGCGGGTGGGTTGTTGGTGGGGAGTGCCGACGAGGGGTTTCGAGGCTTCACCAAGCTTTTGATTCAGCCGGGGTATAAATTTAAAATTGTTCAAAGATTGCTGACGAACTTTCATCAACCTGAATCCACATTGCTGGCGCTGGTCTCTGGTTTTTCCTCTTTAGAGACAGTAAAAGCTTGCTATCAATGGGCCATTGAGCGAAAGTTCCGACTCTTTTCTTACGGGGATCTGACATGTTGGGCGGCAGCCACAGTGCGGAAGCTGGAGTAACTATGCTAGACGGAAAAAATATGACGACAAATTCTGAAATGAAGCTGGGCGAATTCACGGTTCACAAAACTGATGGCAACGCTCGTCGCGCAACATTGATGACCGCTCATGGTCCGGTGCAGACGCCGGTGTTTATGGCCGTTGGTACGAAGGCGACCGTGAAGGCCATGACTCCTGAAGAGCTTAAAGAGTGTGGAACGCAAGTCGTTTTGGGTAACACCTATCACTTGCATTTGCGCCCTGGTGAAAAAACCATCGCGAAAATGGGTGGCCTTCACAAATTTATGAACTGGCATGGTCCGATTTTGACGGATTCTGGTGGTTTCCAAGTTTTCTCTTTGTCACAACTTCGTAACATGTCTGAAGAAGGCGTGGAGTTCCGTTCCCATTTGGATGGAGCAAAGCACTTTATTTCCCCTGAAAAGAGCATGGAGATCCAAATGGATCTGGGCTCTGATATCATCATGGCGTTTGACGAATGTTTGCAGTACCCGGCGACGGATGAAGAAATCAATAAGTCCATGGCTTTGACTTATCGTTGGTTGTTGCGCTCAAAAGCAGCCATGACTCGTAAAGAAAGTTTGTTGTTTGGTATCATTCAAGGTGGCTTGAGTCTTGAGCATCGTTTGAAATCTATGGAGCAAATCACATCTGTGGACTTGCCTGGGTATGCACTGGGGGGCTTCAGCGTGGGTGAACCGATTCATCTAATGCATGAGTTGTTGCCGCACGTGGCGCCTAAAATGCCGGCAAATAAACCGCGTTATTTGATGGGCGTGGGAACGCCGACAGATTTAATTATTGCAATTGATGCAGGCATCGACATGTTTGACTGCGTCATTCCAACCCGTGTTGCGCGCAACGGAACGATCTATACTTGGCAGGGCAAAGTCAGCATTAAGCGCAGCGAGTACAAGGAAGACCCCTCTCCGCTTGATCCGGAATGTGATTGTTATACATGTACTAATTATTCCAAAGCTTACCTTCGCCATATGTTCTTAAGTGGTGAAATTTTAGGCTCTCGTTTGAACACAATTCACAACATTCATTTTTATATGAAGTTAATGGAAAAGGCGCGTGAAGCGATCGCTGAAGGGCGTTGGGC
>JBJTMR010000082.1:0-2070 GCA_046070625.1 Bdellovibrio sp.
TTACCAAAAGATTTTAAGTATTATCTTTTTAGTTGGAGTATTTTTTCGCTGACAAATTCTAGTGATGTCTTTCTTCTTTTGAAAGCGCAGCAGTCTGGAATTAGTTTAACTGAAACTATTTTGCTGTATTGTTTTTATAATCTTACTTATGCCCTTTCCAGTCCTTATTTGGGGGGGATCTCAGACAAGATTGGTCGAAAGAAAGTTTTATTATTTGGTCTTCTGATTTTTGCGCTGGTCTATGGTGGTTTTGTTTTCGCGACCCAGAGTTTTCATTTCTGGATTCTTTTTGGAATCTATGGGTTTTATATGGCCGCGACGGATGGGGTCGGCAAAGCCTTTGCGATTGATCTGCTGGATAAAGACAAAAAGGCGACGGCGATTGGGTACCTTGGGACCGTCACAGGGATTTCAACTCTGGTTGCCAGCACTGTCGCAGGAATTCTGTGGGATCATTATGGTTCCGCAGCGACGTTTGGATTTGGTTTTGTCGGTGCTTTGCTAACGTGTTTGGCGTTGGTATTCTTAAAAACAAAAACAGTAAACTCAAGGATGACAACATGAAACAACCGTGGATAGTGGCTTTATTTTTCGTGTTTTTAGTATTTGGTGCTCAAGGAAAGGCAGAGGTGACTACGGTTCCTCACGTTGACCTGAACCGCTATGTTGGAACGTGGTACGAAGTCGCTTCGATTCCCCATTCTTTTCAGAAGCAATGTGTGGGCAACGTCACCGCAGTATACAAAGACCTTGGTGAAGGTCTGATTGAAGTCATTAACAGTTGCGAGAAAAAAGATGGTTCTCGCTCTGTTTCCGAGGGACGTGCCAAAGTTGTCGATACAGATTCCCAGGCGAAATTGAAGGTCACTTTTGTTAAGCTGTGGAGCTGGATCTATATGTTTGGTGGTGACTATTGGGTCATCGATTTGGATAAGGACTATCGCTATGCAGTGGTCGGGCATCCCAGCAGAAAATATGGTTGGATTCTGTCTCGGGAGCCGACGCTTGCACTCAAAGATCTGAAATTGATCGCAGATAATCTAAATAAACAAGATTATGATCTTTGCGGTTTTCTGATGACAGTGCAAAGTGGGGGACCCACTGTACGAGTGCCTCTTTGTGAGTACTTGAAGTCTCAGGCTCTTTAATATCGATTTGACTGCGGTTTTTTTGATTAAAAAAGTGAGAAACTTCATATTTATTATGAGGCCGGGACATGTTTTTGCCCTAGGTTCGAATAAGTTAAGAAATTGTAAAAATCCCAACTAAGGTCGCCTTATTAAGTCATCTGAATATCTCGATAAATGAATTGCGCCATCTGCTGTCGTAACTAGGGAACAGTTGGTTTTAGAAATAGGTTTTCCATCTGAAAGAGATAAGGCGATATGAAAAAACCAGTTCCAAATCAAAATCAAAGCCCGTTTGGATTTGAAGAATTCTTTTTCTCGACAACGAATCAGCGGGGCCTAATTCGATTTGGTAATGACGTTTTCATTCGCGTCAGCGACTATCCCAAAGAAAAAATGTTAGGGGCACCTCACAGTATCATTCGACATCCCGACATGCCGAGGGCGGTATTCAAACTTTTTTGGGATACCTTGAAGTCCGACAAGGCCATCGGGGCATACGTTAAGAATCTATCTGGGAATGGAAGTTACTATTGGGTTTTTGCTTTTGCCTTTCCAATTGAAGATGGGTATTTGTCCATCCGTTTTAAGCCTTCGTCAGCCCTATTTCAGGTGGTTCAGAAGATTTATGAAGAAGTTCAAGCTTTTGAAAAAGAAAATGATAGTTTAGAAGAATCTGAACATCTGCTTCTTCAGAAGATCAAAGAGCATGGCTTTAAGGATTATGAAGAGTTTATGGTCAAAGCAACCTTGGCCGAATTAAATTCTAGAGCCTTGGAAGTTAGCAAAACTGTTGTCAAAGAAGAATGGACCCAAGGTTCAGGGCAGTTTCAGCAAATTGCCGACACCACCAATTCAGCCTTAGCTCGACTGAATGATATATTCGAAAAAGTTGGCGGTTTTCAAAAGTCGAATGATGCTTTAGTGGAAACGATCGACTTTT
>JBJTMR010000083.1:0-5027 GCA_046070625.1 Bdellovibrio sp.
TTTGCTCACATTGAAATTGGTGGAACACCTGCGGTGCAATCCGATGTGGGTGTCCTGCTACAATCTGAAATACGCAACTTTGTCGTTCTGGGATTTGTGGCGTGCTTCTTTGTCTTAGGTCTCATCTTTAGTAATTGGTCGCCACTGATTATCTCATTTATTGTGATTTTGTGTTCAAACATCATCGTCTTAGCAATTATGGCGTTGATGGGGTTTCCGTTTTCAATCCTCTCCTCAACGATTCCTATTCTGACCACGGTCGACGTTGTGTCTTTATGTATTCATACGCTCCTACGATTTGCAGAAGAAAAAAAGCATCATCCTTATTTAGAGCACAACGATCTCGTCATGCGAACAGTCCGCGCCATCTGGAAACCCAACTTAATTGCTTCAACTACAACCATGATTGGCTTTGCGAGCTTGATTACCACCAAAGTTCCATTAATTCGCGACTATGGCTTCACCGCCGCAATATCTATCATCACAGGCTGGGTTGTGACGCAAATTCTAATCCTACCACTGCTGATGTATTTACCAGGGCCTCGCGCTCGGGAATGGGCATGGAGCAAAGCGCGCTGGGGTCTTTACCTCTTCCGTCGCGCTGGGGTCTGGACTTTTCTTATTGTGTTGGTTTCCCTGGGTCTTGCCTTGAAAGGACAGAGCCTAGCTTGGACCGCCCGTCTTTTTGATGACTTGCCAGCAAATCACCAAGTTCGTCTTTCAACTGAGACCATCGACAAAGAGCTCGGCGGCATGATTCCAGTAGACATTGAAATATCAGGCCAGTTTGAAACGTGGAATAACCCAGATCTTTTAAAAAACCTCGACTCCTTACTGACTCAAATTCGCTCCACTCCAGGCATTGGCAGCGTCGTAGGGTTGCCGGACCTTGTGGCAGCTGCCAACATTCACCACTCCCGCATGCCGGCCAGTCGTGGCTCGCTAGCGGAAATATTCTTTCTCTACTCTCTTTCCAACGAAAGCCCTTTAAAAAACTTTCTCAATGCAGATGCGTCGAAAACACGAATCTCTATCCGCACTCAAGATTTGCCAGGAAATGAACTCCACAATCTGGTTCAGTCTTTAAGAGAAAAAACCACACTCGTTTTTCCTGGAATGAATGTTCAAATAACCGGAATGGGATCTACCATTCATCACTTAAACAATGATTTGTCCCATGAGCTCATTTTTGGATTTTGGCAATCGATGATTGTGATTGTCCTGATCTTAACCTTCGTCTTTAGATCCTTGCGCTGGTCACTGGTTGCTTGCATACCGAATCTTGTACCACCAGCCGCTCTTTTGGGATTTCTTGCCATCTCTCAAACGCCGATCAAACCGAGTGTTGCTATTATATTCTCGATTGCACTCGGGTTGGCATTTAACAATACCGTTTATTTCTTGGAACGACTGCGCGTTCTATCTAAAGGAAAACCCAATGGTGAACTGAACGTGGAAAAAACTTTATGGCTAGAAGGGAATCCTTGTCTTATATCAAGTTTAACTTTGCTCGCCGGATTTTCAGTATTCATGGCTTCCTATTTTGCGATGAATCGTATCTTTGGATTCTATATGCTTCTGTCAATGCTGGCAGGACTTGTCGGAGATTTGATTCTTCTTCCAACATTGTTGAAAAGTTGTCCTTGGCTCTTGACTCCTTTAAGCTGGAAGAAGGAGAAGACTATGGCAACACTCTCTGTTTTTATTATAGGTCTGACTTTCATCAGCATGCCTCGCCCGGCCTGGGCCCAAATGACGATCGACAAAATCACCAAAGAGATGGGCGATCGCATTCGCACCCACGATGAAGAATTCACCGTGAACATGAAAATCACGGAAGCTGATGGCTCGGGAAAAGACCGACAGATGAAAATTCTGCGTTTAAGTCCCAATAAAAAAGAACACTTCATGGTGGCACGCATGCAAAAACCGCAGGACCTTAAAGGCACCGCCCTGTTGGCAACCCTCAAGGGGGACGTGGAAGAAAAATGGATTTACCTGCCCTCGACAAAACAAACCCGACGTCTTGCGGGCGAAAGTGGCAAAGGTGGCATCTTGGGGTCTGAGTTGAGTACGGAAGATTTTGACTTCAATCACGAACAAGGTGCGACCAATACCGTGAAAAAGGAGCTTGAACTTAAAGGCAAAAAATACGTCCTGGTAGAAAGTGACGTGAATAACACATCTTCAAACTATTCAAAGATCCTGAGTTTTGTTTCAAGTACAGAGTTTTTACCGATTAAATCAGAGTGCTACGACAAACAAGGCAAGCTTTTGAAGACGATTGAATTTGTGGATTACAAAAAACTTCCTGGAAATAAATGGCGCGCCACTAAAATTAAAATACGGAATCTGCAAAACAAGCGCGGCACCGACATTGAACTTTCTGACATCAAACTAAATCGAAATTTAAAGCCGTCGAAATTTACCGCAAAATCATTAGCGGAAGACTAGAGAATATTTTTAATGGCCAGGGTCGAGTTGCGCTTACCAAATAAGCCCGGCCGATTGGTTACGTTAAATCCATTGGCGCGCAAAGCTCGCTTCATCGATCCTTTACAGGCATAGGTGCTTAATAAGCTTTGCTCTGCGGCACCTTCCCCAAACAATCTCGTCAAAAACGTCTCTTCCCATAGATGAGGTGTCGTTTTTGAGCTGTAAGCATCATACAAAAAACAATGATAGCGAGACTTTAAAACCACGTCTTGCTCAAGTGACCTTTCAATATCATCCAGCATTTTAAAGTGCGTCTTAAGAAAACCCTTTAACTCTTGAGGAGAGATCGCATCGTCGATCAAAACATGCTTAAGAGCTTCATCATAAACGCTTAAAACTTCAGGATGAATTTGATCGCGCTGATCGTGAAGCCAAGACCAAAAGAACTCCCTCAATTCTGGAATGCTTTCGTAGCTTGTAATAAGCCCAACTGTTTTTCCCAGTTTGAGGGCTTCGCGGGCAATATTCATTTCAATATAGCCAAGCCCCAGACCCACCACCATAAAATGAGGGGCCGTTACGTTCTTAAGAATCTGAGAGATAGGATTGCCGTACATATAGGTGGTTTCACGACTGGCTCCGCCAGAATGATGCATAGACTCCCCATAGGGCTTCTCTGGATCCACAGAATGCAGCAGACGCAAGGTCGGACTGCTGTCCTTGGTTATTTCAATTTCAAAGCCGATATCGTCCCACGACTTCATTTGATTGACTTCCTGCAAAATATTACCCATAACCGCTCTATGGAAAAAGGCTGGCTAGGACTTCCCTATCACACAATCAGCGAGCATTATAATCAACTCTTTGGCGAGAAAGTCTACAAGATTCCCGTCACCGTCGTTGACGACTGCCCAAACCGTCGCGGTTTAAAGGGCATGCAAACCTGTGTATTTTGCGATGTGTGGGGTTCCGCTGCAAATGCCGAATCACTTTCCATGGAGCTCCGCGCGCAAATTGAAAAATATCACGCACATATTGGCGATCGGTACAACGCCAAGGCTTTTTTGATTTACTTCCAAGCTTACACAAATACTTTCACTAAAGTATCTGCACTTCGCCACAATTTCGACGTCGCTTTATCTTATCCTTGGGTGAAAGGCTTTACCGTCGGAACACGTCCCGACTGCCTTTCCAAGTCTGTTTTTGATTTGTGGAATGAGTATAACGAAAAATCCTTTGTGGCTGTGGAAATGGGCGTACAGAGTTTCTTTAATGATGAGCTTGAATTCATGCGCCGTGGGCACACCGGCGAAGCCAGCATTGAAGCGATCCACAAGATTGCTGACAATACAAAAGTGGATCTGGGTATTCATCTGATCTTTGGAAGTCCCGGAGAAACCGACGAGCGTATCGTTAAAACGGCCGAAATCGTCAACACCCTGCCGATCACCAACGTGAAACTCCACAATCTCCACGTCCTTAAACAAACGCCTTTGGAGGAAATGTATCACAAAGGGGAATTCTCTCCGATTGATCAGGAGACCTACACGCGTCGTGTGGAACTGTTCCTTCAGCACCTTTCACCGAAGTTTGCTTTGCACCGTCTTGCAGCTTACTCATCTCGTTGGGATGAACTGGTTGCCCCAGCATGGACGAAAAACAAAATGGGCACGCACCAAGCCATCATTGATCACTTACGCGCTAAAGGCTCTTATCAGTCGCAGCTTTTCACAGCTACGACAGCCGCGGATATTACGGCACAAGCGCACCTTCAGAAGAAATCTATATACACGCCAGCAGCGCAACCCTAGGGCAGACGCAGATCACCTGCCTAACTTCTTTTCATACGACTGACAGATCCCGCATTTGATAGTCAAATCCACAAGACCTCCAAAGAAAACGATTACAGTTCTGGCATACTTGCATTGAATTCCTTTAAACCAGAGTCCCTCCTGTGTTGTTTCAATTTGAGACAGCGGCGAACGATGACAGGAGCTAAGCAATGACGTCTTCCCAGGATCACGTCGGGGCGCTTTATTTTAGATAGGAATTGGGCATGCATAGATTTGCGAATATATTGATTTTCATTTTAAGCATCTTCCTGACCCAAGAAGCTTTGGCTGCCTCTGCGAGCCACCTCTTAGCCCGTGACTTCAAAGCCGCGAAGATTCAATTTGGTCACGAGAAAAGACTCTATCACTACTTTAATGTCTATAATGAGCAGACTCCTGAGACACAGCTTAAGCTCCAATCGCCGGTCGGGCGCCAACAACTGATCCGCGAACGTATTCAATATGCGACAAATAAATTCTGGGCTCCAACTGCCAAGATCAATGGGTTGTTTGCAGGAGAAGGGCTGTACTTAGCTGTAGACCCCCTGATCTCTGAAGAATACGGCAATATCATGGTTGAATTCAAAGTGAAGCCGACGAGCTACTATATCAATCTCAAAAAAGGCGTCTTCCTTCGTGAGGACACCATCCGCGCCATTTATAAAGAAGGCTACAAAACATTGGATACCGACGAGATGATACCTGAGTCCATGCGTTTTTCAGAGATGACTTTGAATGCTATGCTGACTCCTGAAAATA
>JBJTMR010000084.1:0-34840 GCA_046070625.1 Bdellovibrio sp.
TTGGGGCTCGAATTATTTCTATCGACAGAGACAAACACGATGGAGAGATCGCATTGGCTGCGCGTGCCCCTATTGGGGTGTTAATGAAGATTAACAATCCTAATTTGGAATTCTTTGGAGAATTGGCGGCAGCGTTGAATGTGACGCCGAATGTGGATGCGGATTTGGATGTGGCGATTGGGTGTCGGGTTAGGTTTTAAGAGCCTCAACTATGCTTGATGATTTGCCGGACGATATTCTTCCACTAGCTCTTTAATAAGTGTTTGCACAAGATCATCGTTGCTGTGGATACAAGCATCGCGCATCTGCTCAATGCGAGCAAAAAGGTATTCAGGCTCTAGCATCCCCTCGACAGCGCGCAAAATCCTTGGGTGAAGTGTTTTTTCAATCGACCCACCGCCAATCAATAACTCCTCGAACAACTTCTCTCCGGGACGCAATCCGATAAATTCGATCGCAACGTCTCCAGCCCCCGTCATGGAATCACGGACCTCAAGACCACTTAATTGAATCATTTTTGCAGCTAAGTCAGCTATCTTTACGGGCTCACCCATATCTAGAACGAAAACATCTCCACCTTGTCCCATAGCCCCAGCCTGCATAACTAGCTGGGCAGCCTCAGGGATTGTCATAAAGTAGCGAGTAACATCAGGATGGGTCACCGTGATCGGTCCTCCAGCGCGAATCTGCTCTTTAAATAACGGCACTACTGATCCAGATGACCCGAGAACATTTCCAAAACGCACCATTGAAAAGCGAGTCGCTTTGGCCTCAGACGTAGACAAGGCCTGCAATACGAGCTCAGCAAGACGTTTTGAGGCACCCATAATATTGGTAGGGCGTACAGCTTTGTCAGTGGAAATTAAAACAAAGTTACTGACGTTACTTCGAATCGCCACTCGTGCCGCAGTCAAGGTACCAAGCACGTTATTCTCGACCCCTGCGGAAATGTTACTTTCAACCAGCGGAACGTGCTTATACGCGGCCGCATGATAGATCGTACTGACGCCGTAACGACGAACCACCTTTTCCAGATGGGCCTCATCCAAAACATTGCCCAAAACTGGAACTAACTCCAACAAAGCCTTATGCCTGCGTAGGTCTTGCTCAATCTTGTATAAGGCAAATTCATTCTGCTCATACAAAATCAGTCTTTGAGGAGAGTTCTGTATTATTTGACGGCACAACTCCGACCCGATGGAGCCACCAGCACCAGTCACCATCACCGTGCGACCAGCGACGCATGCAGAAATCAACTCTTCATAAGGTGGGACCGGATCCCGCCCTAAAAGGTCTTCAACACCAACATCGCGGATGTCTTCTATGCGCACACGTCCATCGACCAATTCTCCCATACCGGGAATGGTTTTTAGAGTGATGTCTTTACCCTCAAAATGCTGAATAATCTCTTTACGACGCTGTCTGGAAGCAGAAGGCATCGCCATCAACAACTGGCGACAGTCCTTCGCCTTCATTACCGCGAAAGCTTCTTTCGAATCAAAGACTCGAACACCGGCAACGTTTGAGCCGTGTAGCTCCTTGTTATCATCAAAAATCGCAACGGGCTTAAACTCAACACTCGACAGCAGAGCCAACACCGTCTGCAACCCCGCTCGACCTGCACCATAAATAGCAACAGACTGACGCCGGTCGTGCATGGTCTCAAGACTTCGCATTAAGCCTCGGGCAATAAAGCGGCTCGAAGCAATGTATGCAATGCCCATAATCCAATAAATCACGACGGACGATCGCGGCAACGGTGCCACGCGCCCCATCAATACGACCGCAGTCAACAACAACACCGAAAGCGTTACGCCACAAAAGACGGTATAAATAATCTTGTCATCAAGATATCGAATAATCGCACGATACAGGCCAATCTTAATAAAAATTGGCACCGTCACAAACGGAACAACGAAAAATAACCATAGATAGGAAGAAACCGGAGGCGACCAAGTCCCCATTCTGAGGGCAATTGACGACCACAGAGCTAGTGGCAAGAGCACCACGTCGCACATAAGCATCAAAAGAATTTTTACTCGCCGCGGAAGCCCCGCTATCTTGGAAAACATCAAAAAACCTCAAGTGAAGCATCAACTATGACTTTTACACCGCAAAATATCAACTCGTATTCTGGAATGCTGCAAGCGCACCTCCCGCCGAAAACATTGCCACGATTCCCGACTACCAGTATCTTTTTTCAATGAAGAAAGCCTTTGATCTTATCTTGAGTATACCTATTTTTATCATTCTTGCGCTTCCGATGCTCTTCATTGCCATCGCCATCAAGCTCACATCAAAAGGTCCAGCCATACACTGGTCAAAACGAATTGGAAAAGACAACGCGCTATTTCTAATGCCGAAATTTCGCACAATGAAAATAGATACCCCTCAGGTTGCCACACATTTAATGACAAACCCGGAGTCTTTTTTAACGCCGATCGGGAGCTTTCTTCGAAGCACCAGCCTAGACGAACTTCCCCAAATCTGGGTGGTGCTGAATGGCCGTATGAGCTTGGTCGGGCCTCGTCCTGCGCTATTTAACCAAGATGATTTAATAGCCCTACGAACTGCTGCGGGCGTTGATAAAATCCGCCCTGGAATAACGGGCTGGGCTCAAGTTAACGGACGAGATGAGCTTCCAATTCCTCAAAAGGTTGCTCTGGATAAATACTATTTGGACCATATGTCCACAGCCTTAGATATAAAAATCCTTTTTATGACGGCGTACAAAGTCATTCATGCTGAAGGCATTCAGCATTAGCGATTGATACGGACATTCCCCGGGCGCCTCTTTGCCAAAAGAAGGACGAAACCTTTTAAAAACCCCCAACCATAAGAAAAATGCAACAGATTCACTGACCATAAAGCGCTCGCAAAAACGCCGCTGTTGAATCTTGTTATTTTTGAAGAGCTTCTGACGATAAAAAAGCCTACGGCGATTTCATACATAGCAAAAAAAGCTATAGGCAGAACCCAGAGTTTCGGAACGACAACTCCGACAATCACTAAACTCAATATCGTGAACAAAAAAGAAGTCGGAACAAATTGTCGCCACGACATAATTCTTTTGGCTTTGTAGTTGGTAAAAGGCTTATAGAGTCCGTACTGGTAATACATCTTCGAGAGTTTTAAAAACGTATCCCGCGCAAAATATTTTACTTTATTCTCGGGAAGAAGAACGATTCGTCCACCAGCATTAAGAAGCCGAGAGTTTAAATCACCATCTTGACCACGCACCAACTCTTCATCGAAAAGCCCAATGCGAGTGAAGACTTCTCTGCGATAACAACCAAAAGGAACTGTATCGGCATCACGGGCTGCGCTCACGCCAGTCCGGAACATGGAGTTACCGACCCCAATCGGGATCGAGATCGCTAAAGCAATGCCATAACTTTTATCAGACTCACTGGCTGGCATAGTCTCGAGACACACCCCCACATTGTCAGCCCCCGTCGAGAATAACTTTTCCACCAGATAAGAAATATAGTTTGAAGGATAATAAGCATGGCAATCCATACGGACCACCACTTCAGAATTTGACGCCTTCAGGGCCGAATTCAAAGCATACGGCGTGACCTTGTGAGGATTATCGATAATAAAAATATTGGAATATTTTTGCTGATACGATTTCAAAACCTCACGAGTACCATCTTCACTCATCCCATCAGCCACATAAATTTTAACCAAATGCGCCGGGTAATCTTGACTGATAACTGAGTCCAGCATTGTTCCGATGAAACGATGCTCATTGTAACAAGGAATAATTACGTCAACGGTTTTATTAGACATCACAATTTCTTTAGCCTTTTAGGGGAAACAAACAACAACATACCCATGCATGATTCGTTACATTCACCAATGAGTAGTCACGATGCGCCAACAGAAGGTCCATGCATTTATTCTGCAGCACATTTTTTTTAAATCGAAGTTCTTACTGCTTATAACCAGCCATCTTAGAAACTGTCTTATGCAACGCCATAGAGTCCTTTAAACTCAATAACCTACTATCATCACCTTGCAGAAAACCCTGCAACTGTTCAACAAGTCCATGCTTTGCGCCTTCGAACTTCCAATCCAAGGCAATCTCTTCATAAGAGAACGAGCCCAGTTTTTGAATTGATAGTTTCTCCATAGGTCTAAAGATATATCTCGTTTTATCAGTGATCCACTCCACTGACCAACGACCCACGCCACCCCAATATGCGGAGTAACTAAAGGGAATTCCTTTTTCCGAAATCCCACAGCCAACCATTTCTGAAGCCGTTGGATGCCATGGCAAATCACCAACACGATGAGTGGTAAAATCAGAGGCCCGAGGCAAACCAATTGGAAAAAAGGCAAAATCAATAACGTGCGAACTGTTAGCATGAGCCCAATGGCTTTTCACCTCAGCGGGAAACTTGGCGCTCGCGGCAAAGTCACTCGCAAGCTCGGTAAATTCAAATTGAACGCCTTTGAACTTTTCGTCGTTCTTTTTGATCATTTCCAAAGCTTTGGCCGCAGAAGCGTAAAAACGCCTGTTGTACCCAACATACACGTTAGCGCCTTCAGTCTTTTTAATGAGCTGCTCACCGTCTTTCTCATAGAGAAATGCTGGCTTTTCGACAAGAATATTGCGAGCTCCTTTTTCGATCATTTTTTCAGTGACGGCTGAAAGCGTATCAATGGAACTCGCCACAACAACGTGTGTGGGGCGTGCTTCAGAAAAAGCCTTCTCAAGATCGGTATAGAACTTGCCACCTAGATTTTGAATGGCGTCCTTATTTTTTTCAGAAGGAGCATAGAAACAAATATTCAGGTCAGAAATAAATTTAGCGGCCTTCAGATATTCCTGAGCCATCCATCCCGAGCCAACTACCAAACAAGATGTTTTCATCTTAGTCTCCTACGTGAAAAGATAAGGCTCTTGCGCGCCGCCTACACTCAACAAATCAAATAGCGCCTTGTGGCTCATTTCAACATCTGCAAGACGCGGAAGTTGAATTTCACCTTGCACCCACAACTTCGTAAGAGAAATAAGATCGCGATAAGCGACATTGCCCTCATCCGTCACAACATAGTCTTGGCCATAAAGATAGTTTGGCTTTTCAAACCCAGCTGTTTTATTCCATTGTCGGAATGTATAGTTGTTCTCATCAATCCACATGTTTCCGTGAGGAGTTTTGAAGGTAATAATAGGTGTCGCCGTGCTGGAAGGATTCATCGACATAAAAAATGAAGCTGGGCCTTTCTTCAAGAGAAAGTGACCACCGTAGTCTTTGAATCGAGGTCCGCGCCCGCTACCGACCAATTCTGAAGATATTTTAGAATAAGCCACCTCTACCGGTGCTGAGATGTGCGAGGTGAGATACAAGAACATATCAATATAATGAATCCCATTGCATCCCAAACCAACAGCCCCACCGTTGAGAGTCAATTCGATAAGCTCTTCCTTACCTATTTGCTCTTTCAACTTCGTATAAAACGGCCATGTACGACGCGGGAAATTTACAAAAAACTCAGTGCCCACCTGTGCAGAAGCTTTTTGCATAACTGCTTCAAAATCTGCCCATCCCGTAGTTACAGGTTTTTCTAACAGAACCCGTTTTGCTTTATTGTCAGCGACAAACTGTTCAAAGTTAGCTTTTCTATAGTCAGCCGTTTCGGAAAAGATCGCGACATCAAAGCTACCACCTTGTGGCTGCTTCGTCTGATAGATCACGGTCCCGGTGATGCTTGTCGCCTTTTGAACTGCTTCCTTGGCTGCTTCGATGGACTTTTCGCTCGGGTCGAAAGCATGGACTTCCGCTCCCGCTTGTAAAGCTCCCAACAAGTGGCGTCTACCCATCATTCCTAAAGATGATAAAAATACTTTCATAAATCTTCCTATCCTCTTTCTGCTTGCTCTAGTATTTTCAGAACTTTGATATCATCCTCCAAAGAGTTTGGATATTTACCTGGGTTCTTGGTCCCATCAATGAACGCACTGACCTCGTCAATGTACATTTGCTCGATGATATTTTTGTTGTAGCCACTTGCTGATGAAGATGTCGGCTGATCGTATGTCACGAAGCGATTGTTTTCAGCTTCATAAACTGTGAACTTACTTTCATTCCAATCCCAGCTCAATTGGGCCTTTTCCATATTGATGATAAGACGTCTTTGCGCAAATCGAGAAACCACATCCACCATCAACTGACCGATAAATCCGTCATACTTAAGATTCAAAGCATAGGTATCATCAATGTCGGCTCCCATATCGAGAGTTTTCCCAAATGTGCATTGAACTTTTTGTGGCCATCCGAAAACCTCTGCCATCCAAGTCATTTCAAATGGCACGATCTCACGGGCGCCGCCAGTCTCTTTTTTAGAGACATAGTAATCCATGATTGATTCCCATGGATGCCAATCTGGCAAATACTGTCCGGAAACATAGCTAAAATTGGTCACTTTTCCATACGTGCCAGATTTGATGATCTTACGGATATCTTTAACAATCGGGTGATAACGCAAAGTCGTCGATGGAGCGATGAAAACCTTTTTCTGACGAGCTTCCGCCTGAAGATCTTCAAGTCCCGCCAAAAGAACGCTGGCTTCCACAAAGGAAGGCTTCTTATGCTCAAGCGCTATCTTAATATAGTGATTATGCAAATCTGGTGGAGTCGAAATTACGAACGCATCGAACTCTGCCAAGTTCAAACTTTGGAAGCTATTTGATACGGAAATGCCATAGGCATTCTTCGCTTCTTCAGTACGGTCTTCGCGTGGATCAAAACCTACGATTTCTGTATGCCCTAATGCTTTCAAGCAACGAACACGTCTTTTACCCATCGATCCTAAACCGATTACCAAAAATTTCATTTACATACCTCGTTCATTTTCATTTTTAAAATCGTTTCAACACAATGGAAGTCATAAATATCGTCGACTTCATAGTTCTGCCAGCGTTCGATATAATAAGGCATCATCTTATCAGTATAAAATGCCTTCTGGTTCTTTAGAACAGATGTTTTTACAAGATAAAGTACGCCATAGGGAAAGTAGTATTCAGAAGAAGCTGGTTTTACTTCAATCGGTTCAATAAACTTCCCGTGGACTTGCTTGCAATAGTTCGGGTTTTCCAAGTGAATTTTACCTAAACTAACTACGCCATCAACATCCGCAAAGTTATCTTTTAGAGTTTGAATACCATTGCCAAGATCCTCTTTCTTACGCAAAGGAGATGTGGGCTCCAATAATACCAACGCATCAAAAGCTCCCCATTTTTCATCGGCATACGCCAGGGCATGCAAGGCTGCATCTACGGATGTGGCCTTGTCCGAAGAGAGCTCTTCAGGACGTAGAAAGGGAGCCTCCGCACCATACTGAATCGCAACCTTTTGCATCTCCTCGGAATCCGTGGAAACCAAAACTTTGCCAATAGACGGAGTGTTCAATGCGGACTCAATACTCCAGGCCAACAGGGGCTTATCTAATAGATGTTTTATATTTTTTCCCGGAAGTCGTTTACTTCCCGCCCTCGCAAGAATCAAAGCTAACGTTCGCATAACATTCCCCCTAAAGAGTCCATCCATCATCAACGACAATATTTTGCCCATTGACGTACTTTGACCCTTTTGCGCAAAGGAACAAAACTGCACTCACAAGATCCTCAGGCATCAACATCCCACCGCGAGAACTCAATGCATATTTCCCATAGGCCTCGACAAACTTTTTGTCGTGACCACCAAACACACCACCTGGAGAAATCGCATTAAATCTAACGTCCGTTCCGTGATAATATTTTGCAAAATAGGAATTCAAGTGCAGAAGCGCTGACTTCACCGCTGCGTATTCCACAGGCATTGAAAAAGGCATTCCGTCATAGATATCAAAGCGAGGAGCGACAACACCATAGACGGAAGAAAAAGAAGTAATACTTCCCCCGCCCTGCTTCTTAAAGTACTCGGCAAAATGCTTGAGCACGTTAAAATACCCCCCTAAATGGGCGGATACATTCTGATTAAAAGACTCGAGGGTAACTTCCTCGAGCTTTCTTCCATAGGTTGGAGTTCGTGGATAGCTGGTATTCACTAAACCAGAAAGTTTGATATTGCGTTTTTCAAGTTCCGAGATCGCGGCCTGAATAGACTCATCAGAATTGATATCTAACTTAATATACGCCACATCTTGCTGGGGCTTATTGATATCCATCACCAAGACGTCGTAGCCCTCCTTTACGAGAGCTTCACGAAGTTGAGACCCAATCAAACCATGCCCTACTAACGCAATTGTCGACATACTACTTCCTAATTAAACTTACGGAATACAGGCTTAATCGCCGGACCTTGCAAATACTTATCAACCCCTTGATCCAGAGCCTGTCCGTACACCTGCAAAGATTTTTTCATGGCATCCATAGTTTTCGCCATTTCCTCTTGCCCATGGCTATAGCTTAAAGCAACCCATGGCATGATCACACCATTTCGAATCATCTCCTGAGAGAAAAGCGTTCTAAGCTCCATGGAAACCTGACCTGTTTTATCTTTGGTCATGTAAACTGGAGAACAGCCGACACCATCAAACTTAAAGTAATCCAGAAGGCCCATTTCTTTGCTAAGACCATTCGCATTCTCGATCAACGCCTTACCGTAAGACCACAAATGATCAACAACAGGATGGGTGCGACAAATTTCCATGGTTTTTACAAACGCACCAAGACTGCACATCTCCGCACCATGAGTACTCGACATCAAGAAAACTCTTTCTTGGCCTTCGTTTTTGATTCCGCCAAGATCCATGATATCTTTCTTGCCACCTAGCGCCGCCACAGAGAATCCGTTCGCCATCGCTTTACCGAAAGTGGTCAAATCCGGGTTCACTTTGTAATAGGCTTGCGCGCCCTGCAAATGCCATCTGAAACCTGTGATCATTTCATCAAGGATCATCACCGCACTGTGTTTTGTGCACAGATCTCTGACTTTTTGAAGGAAACCGTCTTTAGGTTCTTCATGAGTTGCCGGCTCCAAAATAACCCCGGCAATTTGGTTCGGAAATTGATCAAACACTTTTTCCAAAGAGGCAATATCGTTAAAGTTAAAATTAACTGTTAAAGTCGATGTCTCTTGCGGAACTCCACGCTTTAAAATTGTGTCGCCGATGAACCAGTCATCGTAAGAGAAAAATGGATGCTGCAAACAGCGAGCAATCATTTTTTTCCCAGTATAAGCGCGAGCCAATTTTACGGCAGCACTTGTTACCGAAGAACCATTCTTTGCAAATTTCACCATATCGACAGACGGGATCAAATCTACAAGTTTTTCCGCAGCTTCAAGCTCGATCAAAGAAGCTCTGGTTAAATTATTACCGGCATGAATTTGCGCAATAGCGGCGGCATCGACTTCTTCATTGGCGTAACCAAGATTCACTGCGCGCAAAGCCATTCCATAATCAAGGTACTTTTGGTTGTCTGCCGACCAAACATAGGCGCCTTTGCCCTTGGACAAAATTTGAGGTGCGTTACTCGGAAACTGATCGTCACCACGACTGTACGTGTGGGCGCCACCTGGGATTACTTTATTTAGTCTGCTGCTATAGCTTTTTTCACTCATGGCTCTTACCTCATTCATTGACATCTATTTAAAGCGCTTCAGATATTCCATCTCTGCGCGCATAAAGTCGTCTTTACGACCAATATCCAACCAATACTCGTGGACCGGGAAAACACTGACTTTTTTATTGCTCTCAATAAGACTGCCGATAAAAGTCGGCATATCTAGATACTGACTTTGTGGTAACTTGCTGAATACAGCTGGGCTCAAACAGTAAATACCCGCATTTACCAAGTACGACTGAACCGGTTTTTCTTCGATCTTCGTCACCTCAAAGCCATCAACATGAACAACCCCGAAGGGAACCTGATAGTCATGTTGGCGAACGCCCATCGTGATTTCGGATTCATTTTTTGCATGATGCTCAAGAAGGCTTGTAATATTGACCTTCGTTAGCAAATCCCCGTTCATGACAATAACCGGAAGATCATTGATAGGTTGAAAAAGACTTAGTGAACCCGCCGTCCCAAGACGTTCTTTTTCGCGAATATATTGAATATTCACCTCGTGATTTTTTCCATCACCAAAATAAGACTCAATTACATCCGAACGGTAGTTAACTGAAAGAAAGAAGTTCCGGAACCCAAACTCTTTAAAATTTTCGATAATCAACTCAAGAATGGGCTTATCTCCCACCTTCAACATGGGCTTCGGACAATCCACTGTGAGTTCACCAAGACGAGTTCCCAACCCACCCGCCATCAGGATGACGGCATTGTCTTTAGAAATTTCCTTAGATGCTTCTGAGCGAGTGACAATTTTAACGACTTTACCCGCTTTGTCGACAACCGGAAAGTGTTGCACACTTTGGTTGTTCATAATTCTAACGACTTCATTTTCGTGCGCACCCACAGAAATAAACTTGGGCTGAGAGTTCATCACTAGCTTCACAGAAGCATCTGTGCCGATACCTTTTAAAAGTCCTCGACGAATATCGCCATCCGTAAGAACCCCTACAAGAGTATCCTCAGCCGAAACAACCAATGCCATCTGATAGCCGGTGTCGTTTATAACTTTCATAGCTTCAAGGACTGTGGTGTCCTCTTTAACTATTAATTTTTTCCAGTCCATCAAAAAACTCTTTCTGAGGATAAGGTTTAAAAACCTGGTTCTTTAGTACATGCAACATCTTTGGTCCGGCATCCCCATCACCATAAACAGAGAGCTTCCGATCTCTATGGAGTTTTTTATACTCTATGCCTCTTTCAAGAGCCGACTCGATTTCGATCACATTACCGATCACATTAAAGATAGACGACGCCATCTCGCGTCCCTTTTGGCGATCTCCGATATTAACAGTGGGCGTCCCTAGAGCCGGAGCTTCAATAATCCCACTTGAGGAATTTCCGACCACAACATCCGCACAGCTTAACAGTGAAAGATAGCGCTTCATTCCCAAGGAGGACACGAAAATACAGTCTGCCGAATGTTCTGCAATAAAGGACTTCATCACGGCTTGAATTTTTTCATTCCCGTGATCTATGTTCGTGCCTGTCAATACAAGAGTGGTCTGGCCTTTTTTTAGTCTCAATTCCAAAGCCGCAAACAAGGCCGCGACTTGCCCCGCATCCTTTTCCGGCGCTGATGTTTCCGGATGATAAGTCACAGCAAGAAGTTCCTTTTTAAAGGAAACACCTAGGTTTGAAGCCAATTCTTCTTTTGAAAGAAGTGGGATCTTTTTAATATTATCAATCCCCAAAGCGCCGACATTAAAGACACGCTCAGGAGCTTCTCCCATACGGATCACTCGCTCGCGGTATTTTTCATTAGATACAAAATGTAAATGCGAAAGCTTAGTAATGCAGTGACGATAGGCCTCATCCAATGCCCCCTGCGTCACTTCGCCCCCATGCAGATGCACAAGTGGAATTCCCAAGCCATTTGCCGCTAAAGCAAATGCCAGGGCCTCAAAGCGATCGCCCAAGATCACGGCCACATCTGGCTTGTTTCCAGCTAAGGCCTTCGCAAATTCAACAGTGGCATTTCCCATGATACCCATATGAGAAATAAGAGCATCATCATGCAGGTCCAATGGCACACGATAGAATGCTTGAAAGCCATCTTGTTCAATTTCATTTAAGGTAAACCCATGCTCTTGAGCCAAATGAGTTCCCGTAATAAATAGTCGAGTTTCAAAGTGCGTATCCTGAGTCAACAAGCCAACCAAGGAACTTAAGATTCCATAGTCGGCTCTGGTGCTCGTGAAAACGCAGATCTTAGTTTTCATGAATCAACTCATTCGCTTGATAGTCGCGATTTGCTTTAGTCCCAATCACATCATACCAACGCATCGGAGAAATCCCCGTTCCTGGCCGACGTGTTGTGATATTTTCGGAACTGAAGGTTTCTCCGTCTTTGATATCGCGTTTTGCAACTATAGACTTTCGTGCGATACCACGATTTTTAATTTCGCTTTCAGATGGAACTTTTTTGGAATCACCCAATGCCGCTTCAATATTGCGGATAGCAGAAACCATAGCCATCAGCTCAAGAGGCTCTAAGGAAGCTTTATGATCCGGGCCTGGCATATTACGATCTAGTGTAAAATGCTTTTCAATCACAATCGCACCTAAAGAAACTGCGGCAATTGGAATTTCAATCCCCATCGTGTGATCAGAATAACCATAACTTACCCCTAAGCTGTCCCCCAGGGCTTTCATGGCCCTTAAGTTGACATCTTTCATCGGAGTTGGATATTCGGTATTGCAATGAAGAACAGTTATTTTTTCTTTAGGCAACCCTACCTTTAACAACACATTAATCGCATCTTGAACTTCGGACTGATCCGACATTCCCGTGGAAACAATAACCGGATCACCAAGGGCTCCGATGATTTCGATATACGGAAGATTCGTGATCTCTCCGCTTGGAATTTTCCAAAGGCCCATTTTCAAAGACTTTAAGAATTCCAAACTCTCAAAATCAAAAGCTGTTGAAAGAAAGCGAATGTTGCGCTGTTGGCAGCGTTGAATAAGGGCTTGATGATCCTCATACCCAAGTTCTAACTTTTTGAGCATGTCCAACTGGCTTTCTTCTTTGCCCAAGTTGTTCTTTTGGTAATCGGCCATCTTTGCAGATGCTGTTACCAGCTCTTTCGCTTTGAAAGTCTGAAACTTAACGATGTCTGCCCCCGCGTCTGCGGCCACATCAATCAACTTCAAAGCATTTTCTAAATTTCCATTATGGTTGACGCCGGCTTCGGCAATAATGAGTGTTTTCTTCATATGATTACCTATGAAAGGCCCCCGCACCCAGAACAGAGCGCTGTTCGATCACGGCACCCTCTTTTAAAACAGAGTTGCTACCGATAAAACTGCCTTCTTTAACATGGCAGTTGCCATTAACAACCGCCGCTGTAGCAATATGCGTATGACCTTCAACGATCGAATCGTGCTCAACCAATGCCTTGGTATTGATAATACAGTTGACCCCAACCTTTGCATTCGCATTCACAAGAGCATCATGCATGATAATGCTGCCTTCAGCGACCGTAGCGTGCTTGGAGACATGAGCGCGAGGTGAAATAACTGTCGCAAAAGACGCATTCAACCCTTTGAGCTTATTGAAGAGCTTAATACGAACTTCTGGATTTTTAATCTGACCGACGGTAATCAAAAAAACAGAGTTTGAATTTACATATTGAGCGATGTCATCATCCGTTCCAAGAACAGGGACGCCCAAAATCTTATCGCCGACCTTCTCTGGACGATCGAAAAGACCACAGAGGCGAAATAATCCCGTCGCCTCGATAACATCGATACAAGAAACACAGTGGCCGCCAGCTCCAACTAAATACAAATCTTTCATCAGAATCTCACGCTGCTTGGAATATTAACCAAGCGATCAGATAAGTTTCTTGCAACAGGGATATCCACCTTCAAGGTATCTTTAAACATCGGCAAATCAGGCATCAACTGCCACACCGGGCGAGTCATCACGCCCTGAGCGTTGGTCTCTTTCAAAAACAGATCTCTTTCTTGGCGATCCTTCAAAAGAATCGCATTCAACCAATAGTTTGAGCGCGCACCCGCTGGCTCCGTGACAAACTGAATACCTTTTTTACCAAAGAAATCTTGGTATAGCTTTGCTGTTTGTCTTTTATTTTCCAAAAAGACATTTAACTGCTCGAGCTGACCTAAAGCCAACGCCGCATTCAAATTCGGCATTCGATAGTTAAAACCAATTTCATCATGATAAAAATCCCAAGCATGAGGGATCTTTGCGGTTGTCGTTATATGTTTTGCACGACGACCTAAGTCTTCATCCGCAGTCACAATCATCCCACCACCACCAGAGGTGATAATCTTGTTTCCGTTAAAACTAAAAACACCTACTTTACCAAAAAGACCTGTATGAGTTCCCTCATACAAACTTCCCAACGACTCCGCAGCATCTTCAATCACTGGAATAGCATACCGGTCACAAAGCTGCACAATATCTTTAATTCTTACTGGGTGACCAAATACATGCATCGGAATGCAGGCTCTAATCTTTCTGCCGGTTGTTTTGTTAAAACAAACACCGGCACGAACTTCCGCATGTGTCTGAAGGAAACACTCCAAGGACTCTACAGAAAGCCCCATGGTCCGTGTATCACTGTCCAAAAAGACGGAATGTGCTCCACAATAAGCAATCGCGTTGGCCGTGGCCACAAAAGTCAAAGCTTGAGTCAGGACTTCATCATTGTAACCCACCCCTAACAAATGCAGAGCTGCATGCAGAGCTGACGTTCCGTTACTTGTGACAATTGCTTTTTTAGAACCAACGTACTTTGCAAACTCAATTTCAAATTGATCAACAAAGGCCCCAACCGAAGAAACGAACGTGGAATCAATGGCCTCGTTAACATATTTCTTTTCGTTCGCAGAAAAGACCGGCGCATGGAGAGGAATAAATCCGGACTGTCCATACAACTCTCTGACAAAGCCAATGACATCGTTAAACATTGTAGATGTCCGTTTTATAACGGGCCAAGTTTTCCGGATTTGTAAACCATTCGACTGTTTTACGCAGCCCCATTTCGATATCCACTTCCGGCTTATAACCTGAAAGTTCGCGAATTAATGTGTTATCACACCAAAGACGTTGTACTTCGGATTTCTCTGGACGAATGCGTTCTTCATCACGGTGATAGTCTGCGCCGGCACCCATGATTTTATTAATCAAAAGGAAAGTATCTTTGATCGAGATCTCGAAATTCGATCCGATATTTACAGACTGTCCCGCTGCCTTATCACAATTTGCAAGTGTGATAAATCCACGACAAGTATCTGAAACATAGTTGAAGTCGCGCGTCGGAGTCACGTCACCCAACTTGATCAACTTTTTACCAGCTGCCAACTGAGAGATGATCGTGGGAATAACCGCGCGTGCTGACTGGCGAGGGCCATAGGTATTGAACGGACGCGCAATCGTCAAAGGCAAACCAAAGGAGTTATAGAAACTCATGGCCATCGCATCTGCAGAAATTTTTGAAGCACTATACGGAGATTGAGGTTGCAACGGATGCTTTTCATCAATCGGGACATATCTAGCGGTTCCATACACTTCACTGGTGGAAGTGTGAATGACTCTTTTGACCCCTAAATCCAAAGCAGCTTTGCAGATGTTCACCGTGCCATTGACGTTCGTGTCGACATAGCTTTGAGGAGCTACATAGGAATACGGAATCGCAATCAAAGCGGCTAAATGATAAATTGTATCTACACCCTTAACAATTTCACGGCAGAAAAAGGGATCTCGAACATCGCCAGTAACCACTTCGATATCTTTTAGGTGAGATGAGTTTTCTAACCAACCCCAATTGTTAAAGGAGTTATACAAGGCTAAAGCTCTGACGTCATATCCTTGCTGAACCAACATTTCCGTAAGATGCGAACCAATAAAACCATCGGCTCCAGTAATCAGAACTTTCCTAGACAAAATGCCCCCTCATAAGGGAAAAAAATATCCCTCCTAAAATCAATAGTCTACCAAAACATCGCATGACGAAAGGCACCTAAAAAAACACTTCATTCTAGATAAAGGTTGATAACGTAATGCGCAGAGTTGTAAATGCACGCCATCCCGCTTTAAGATGTAGAAACAACATACTTATATTACGTTGATCCAATGAAATTAAAACACCGCTTAGACATTGTTGGCCTTAGAGGGATTGCCGTATTGGCGGTTTTGTTTTTCCATGCTTCGCCAGCCCACTTCCCTGGGGGATATGCAGGTGTGGATGTATTTTTAGTCCTAAGTGGCTTCTTAATCTCTGCTACCTTTCTCAGCACTTTTGATGGCACGAAAGCGTCGGTTCTTACCTTTTACAGAAAAAGATTTAATCGCATAGCTCCCAGCGCCATTTTCGTCTTTTTACTCTGCTGGCTAATGGGCCTGTGGATTCTGCTCCCTGATGAGCTAAAAGACCTCTCCCAATCGCTCTTCAACGGTCTTCTTATTGACTCACATGGCTGGGCTAAAAACTCCGTCGATTATTTTGGGATCTCAACGCAATTCAAACCTCTGATTCACTATTGGAGTCTTTCAATTGAGATTTTGTTTTATCTTACATTTCCACTGCTGGCGATTCTTGGCCTGATCGCCTATCGTAAAATAAAATCTAAACGATTTTTCTTGGGGCTTTATGCTCTTTTATTAGCCGGGACTTTCTACCATACTGCGACTCATCAAAACGAAGGCTACTTCTCGTTTTACGCGCGTCTTTGGGAATTTCTGTTGGGAACTTTGATTTATTTTTATGGTTCTAAACTTCAAGAAAACCTTAAAACCACGACTAAGAACGTGCTGTATATCACTGGACTCGGACTTATCCTCGTCAGCATATTCGCACTTAATTCGCTTTCAAATTTCCCGGGACCAGCAGCCCTGATTCCCACTCTTGGAGCGGGTTTAATCCTAGCCATTGAAGGAGTTCCCGCGCAAAAACTTTTGCAGAACTCTCTGCTGACTTTTATCGGAAAGATTTCATACAGCCTCTATTTAATCCACCAACCGGTCTTTGCCTTTTTCCGGATTTACCGAGATCGGGACCTAACGGCCACGGAGGACGCCATCTGTTTTGCCCTAAGCATTGGGCTCGCCTCCATAATTTGGAAATTTATTGAAACTCCTTTTCCAAAAGCAGACAGTCTTCGCAATAAAATTGTTCATCACGGGGCTCCCGTTTTAGCGCTCATTCTGCTGTTCTTAGCGAACCAAGGAAGACAAGAGAAACTAAGTGCCTTTAATCCCAGCAAACAAGTTCAGTCCATTTTGAAGTACAGGTCAGACAACAACCCGCGCAAATGCAGAGCAGAAACACTTATTAACTTTCAAGAAGCCTGCGTTTATCACCGCGAAAACAAAAAAGTTGCCGTTCTTTGGGGCGATAGCCATTCCGACCAAATCGCAAGCCCTTTCGCGGACAGCCTGGCGGAGCATGGCTACTCCACTCTAGAGTTAGCAGTGGCTGGATGCCCCCCACTTCTGAATGCTAAAACAGTCAACATCCCTCGAGAGTGCGAAAAGAATGCGGACGCAATTGTAAATTATCTCATCGCAAACAAAAACATCAAAACCATCTTCATGCATGCTTACTGGCAGGGATATTTTGAAGATAAACTCATTGCGGCCGCAGACTCTGCATCTTTGTCTTTTGAGGGCGACATGATCCGTATCTTTAAGAAAACTCTGAATACTCTAACAGCCAGCGGCAAGAACCTTGTTATAATCAGGGCTGTCCCAAGAATGCCAGTCAATCCACCTTTTGCCCTTGCTCGTGAAAAAAAGTATGCTCCGAACAATCAGCGACTTATTGTTCTTTCCGAAAGTCAGTTTCAAAAGGATAGCCAAAGGACAACGGCAATTCTAAATGACATCTGCGCTGAAAAGTCGGTTACTTGTTTTGATATCTCCAAGTACCTTTACAACAAAGATCTCAATGCCTATGTCGCAAACACTGCAGATGTTGTCTTCTATCGTGACGACAACCACCTTTCTCTGACAGGCGCAAAACTGATAACTCCCCATCTCGTAAAGGATATTTTTGACGAATCAAAAAGGAAGGCGCTCAATAACTAAGCACCGATAAGCTTATACCGAAAGACAGCGCCCTATCGCGATGCGATATATTTTGAATTTCATGAGAACTTGTAGTTCTCTGTCGCCCTACATGTGAAGGAAGCTTAATGAAAAAAGCATTGATCACCGGCATCACCGGACAGGACGGTTCATACCTTGCAGAGCTGTTGCTCGAAAAAGGTTATGAAGTCCATGGCATTAAACGACGCACGTCCCTTTTTAATACGGGCCGTATAGATCACCTCTACAAAGACCTTCACGAGCCAAATGTTCGCTTCATTCTCCACCATGGTGATATGACAGACTCAACAAGTCTGATCCGCATACTTCAGCAAGTTATGCCTGACGAAATCTACAATCTCGCGGCGCAAAGCCACGTGGCCGTCTCTTTTGAAGAGCCGGAATACACAGCAAACTCCGATGCCTTGGGGGCGTTGCGTATTCTGGAAGCCATGCGCATCTTGGACCTCACTAAAAAGACCAAGTTTTATCAAGCATCGACTTCTGAACTTTATGGCTTGGTACAGGAGACTCCACAAAAAGAAACAACTCCGTTCTATCCGCGCAGCCCCTACGCTGTCGCGAAGCTGTACGCCTACTGGATTACAGTCAATTATCGCGAGTCTTATGGAATGTTTGCTTGCAATGGCATCTTGTTTAATCACGAAAGCCCAGTTCGTGGAGAAACCTTCGTCACACGCAAAATCACTCGGGCTTTAGCCCGCATTAAGCTCGGCATGCAAAACTGCTTATACCTGGGGAACATGGATGCAAAACGCGACTGGGGTCACGCCAAAGACTATGTCGAAATGATGTGGCTAATGCTTCAGCAGGATAAACCTGAAGATTTTGTTATCTCTACTGGGGAACAATATTCCGTGCGCGAATTTATCGCGTTGGCCGCTAAAGAAATCGACCTCAAAGTTACATTCAAGGGCCAAGGAATTGACGAAAAAGGCTATGATGAAAAAGGCAACGTCATTATTTCCGTAGACCCAAGATATTTCAGACCTGCAGAAGTGGAAACACTTCTTGGAGATTCCTCTAAGGCAAGAGCCACTCTGGGCTGGTCGCCGAAAATCAAGTTTCACGAGCTTGTACGAGAAATGGCCCTCGCCGATCTCAAAGCAGCCAAGAAAGATGCCTTATTAACCGACTCAGGCTTTAAAGTATGGACGCAACATGAATAAAAACGCAAAAATTTATGTGGCTGGACACCGCGGTTTCGTGGGTTCTGCTATGGTTGAAGTTCTCAAGGAACAAGGTTTTACAAACTTAGTCTTAAGACCACACTCTGAGCTAGATCTTATGGATCAAGACCAGGTAGTGGCATTCTTTGAACAAGAAAAACCGGAATACGTCTTTATGGCAGCTGCCAAAGTTGGTGGCATTTTAGCTAACAATACATATCCCGCAGATTTTATTTTCACGAATACCGTCATTCAAAATAACATCATTGAGAACTCTCATAAAACGGGAGTGAAACGCCTATTATTTTTAGGCTCCTCTTGTATTTACCCTAAGGAAGCTCCCCAACCAATCAAAGAAGAGTCTTTACTGACGGGTCCTTTAGAGCCAACGAATCGCCCTTACGCTATTGCAAAGATTTCTGGTATCGAAATGTGCTGGTCTTTCAACCGTCAGTACGAAACCAAGTATCTTGTGGCGATGCCGACAAACTTATACGGCGTCAACGACAACTACGACCTTAAAAACTCCCATGTGATTCCTGCGCTTATGAGAAAATTCCATGAGGCGAAAGTGCAAGGGGCCCCGCAAGCCGTCATCTGGGGAACAGGAAAACCTCTTAGAGAATTCATGAATTCTAAAGATATGGCTGAAGCCTGCGTGTTTTTGATGAACTTGCCCGAAGAAAAATTCAACAGCTTAGTTGCTGCGGACAAGTGTCCACTTATCAACGTTGGGGTCGGTCACGACATCTCCATCAAAGACTTAGCTACTATGATTTGCAAAATCGTGGGCTACAAAGGCGAGTTGGTTTTTGATGAAACCAAACCTGACGGCACATTTAGAAAAGTTATGGATTGCGCTAAACTCCATGCTCTGGGCTGGAAACACCACATCGAATTAGAGCAAGGCCTGACCGAAGTCTACAGCCAGGTTTTCGCAAACAAACCTTAGCTGTCACTTACGGATTTAAAACCTGTTCGACCTTCTTGACGACAGTCTGAAGGTCGAATTTTTTTCCATTCTCGATAGCTTCTTGCTTCATGCGCAAAAGCCAGTCACGATCGTCCACAGCCTTTTCAATAACGCGCTTTAATTCATCTACGCTGGAAAACTTAACCACAGACGATTCAATTTGTGGGTCGGTAAAATATTCTGTATTCACAAAAAATGGCTTCGCAAACCCGACCGCATGGCCCTCAAGCCCCGTATCCTTAGTCTGGCCATACTTTTCAGTGTAGTATTTGCTCTCATGATGGATATTGATCACACCCATAATAATATCTGCGTGAGCAAGCTGTTGATCGAACTCTTCTTGAGCAATAAATCCCGTATAATAGACTAAGGAATTTCCCAAGGAGGCCTTCCAGCTTTCCAGGACTTCCTTTGCTTGCTTATTAACAGCCTTGCCTAAGAAAACAACTTCAATATTATCAAGATAGCGCTGATCCAAGGCCTGAAGCGTATCCGCAATCACCGTATTGTTTTTTCTGCTAAAATCAACGGTTCCAGGAATGACGATTTTTAAACGCGGATTCAAAGCAACATCCTGCGCCTGCACATCACGGAGATTAAAAGGCATGTAAAAAATGGGCAACGTGGTCTTCTGTCTCAGATATTTATCCACGTTATAATGACCGACGACTAAGGCTTCCGCGCGAGTAAGAAGAAATCTCTTAGTTAAGAAAAGGCAAAGCCCCATAAGCTTAACAACAAGCTTGTTCGTGTTTGGTCGAAACTCAAACCATGAAGTCGCATTTCTGACATAGTATATATTGTGCTTAGTCAGCAGAGCAAGATAGAGGGATAAAGGTGACGATTGAAGGCTCACAGTATTTTGATACATCAAACCGCCACCACGAATGTCACGGATGATTTTCAACAGATCCCAAAGGCGATAGCCCTTATAAATCTTCACATCTTTATCTAGAACTGAATGTAAGCGCTTATACGCCAGCGTCCCAAGAATGACTCTGACATCGTAATTGAGTTCTTTAAAAACCTTGATAGCACTAATGACAGAGGCTTCGTGAGGAGAACCTGAGTTTTCCATTATGAAGATCCGCTTCATTCATGACTCCTTTTGACCAAACATAATTCATTCTGAAAAGCGACAATTATGTAGTAACTACTTAAAACTTTGTAGTAAATTCGAAGTGATGAAATCAAAAGAATCGATTACTCGAAGCGTTATGCTTTCCACAGGACTCAGAACACTGTCTCGAATTGTTGGCATGATCAGAACCATCTTGGTTGCGAGTTTTTTCGGTGCCACCGTAAGCACAGACGCATTCCAAGTCGCCTTAGGAATCATTTTCTTTTATTTTCTTTTCATCGAATCTGCATTGGAACTTGTAACAATTCCAACCCTTGCCACACTTACAGACGATCCTCCTCGTCTAAAACAGGCGGCCTGGGCCTTTCTTGTTAAACTCTCAATATTTTGCGTTTTTTTACTGGCGGCCCTTTTTATTTCTCAAAACTTAATTTTGGATTTTCTAGTTCCCGCCAACAATCCAGATCTTCGCAGCTCTACCGCCAAATTTATTCCCATGATGGCCCTAGGAGCCGTCATTTATATCATCTATCGATATGTTTGTTTGGTTGAGAGAGCGCAAAAGAGATTTGCACCGGAAATCATTTCAGATCTTTTCCTCTCCATCGCGTTAACAGTCTATATTGCATTCAGACACTCAGACCCTATTGTTCTTGGCGAGTCTTACCTTGCTGCAAATCTGGCAGCTTTAATCTTTATGCTTTGGCGTTCCCAAACCATCTCCTGGGATTTTTTCAAACTTAAGGACCGTTCCTTAAAAACCCCGGGCTCATTCGTACTTTTTATCAGCACAGGATTAATCAGCAGTGCTTATCTGGCATTGGAAAAAAAATTAGGCGCTAGCGCTCCACTGGGCACCTTGACGATATATAGCTTTGCGACAGTAATTTTCAGATTCCTAAGTGCTTATGGATCCGCGGTAGTTCAAATATTTCATCCATCATTTCATGATAACGATGGAAAGCACCGCTTTATGCAACTAACAAAATTGATGTGGCTGTATTCAATACCTATAGCCTTTGCGGTCATTCTTTCTTCGGACCTAATTGTAAGCATCCTTTTTTCTTCGAAAAAAATGTCTTCAGATCAACTCCAAAGTATGTCGACCTCCATTCAAATTCTAGCGATCTATTTATTTACAGAACTGACTGGCAACACGCTGATCAGATACACCATCGCTCATGGCGGAATTCGAATTTATAACATTGTCTTTTCAACCGTAGCCCTTATTTCATTTTCTATAGCGTACGCGTTCCGAGATACCTTCGGTGTTCAAGTACTTGCTATGTACAATCTTTTAACCAACGCATCGCTCATGATATGCATGACGGTCATTCTTCACAAAAATTATAAAATTTTAAGTTTAAAAGACTATTCGTTTTTAATGAAGATTTTATCGGTCGCTTTACTAGCTATTGCGCCATCCTTAATTATCGATGCACTTTATCCCATACACGCAATCGTAAAAACGGCTCTCTTTTTAGCCATTTTTACAACGTGCTATTTCAGGTTCGTCCACGATGAAATCAACCACTTGCTCTTGGCAAAAATAGACAAACTTAAAAACTCACTCATACAGAAATATTTTAGGCCTTAAGCGCATCAAGGTTTTCGATAAATTTAATTTTCCCACCAGACTTGGTGAGTAGATATTTACGCAAAACATCTTTCGCATTTTCCTCAATAGAGAACATGGGCAGAAGAGAAAACACGTTCTTTTCTGTAAGAGCTAAATGCGCAATAACCGCAGAATCAATACCCAAGACATAGGCATACTCACTTAATTCAATAAACTCACCAGGAATAAACTGCGGAACTTTATGTACCATCGAACTTTCAGCCACGACTTGAGAAAGCCCCAATCGTGGATGCCCTTTTACATAGACATTAAAGTCACGGCACAAGTTCTGAATGACACTTAAAATCTCCGCTTCGTATGATTGAAAGCACCCGGAGGTAACAAAATTTGTTTCATAAAACAAAATATTCCTTTTTGTCGGACTTACCTCTGGGTAAAAGAAATACTTTCTGAAATCTTCTCTTGCTACAAGTGGAGTTTCAATTTTGCCAAAGTCGCCCACCGTATAATAATATCTGCGACCCTGATATAAAGCGTAACGTATGTTTACATTCAAAATCAAACACACCGCTTTAAGAAAAAATTTCGACAGAAAACCAAAATCATGGGCTTGTGGCCGATACCCATAGTGATCCACAAGCTTCACTTGTGCCTGGTATTGAGCCTGCTGAACTAAATAACCCGTGACATAATCATGAAAAATCGCAAAGAAATAAACGATATCCTGGGAAGACAGCGCCATCTTTCTTCGAAAAGCCATTAAGACAAACTTCATGTACAGAACCCGAAAAGGATTCTTCAGTCCAGTACATGGTAGAAATACGATTTCGGCATCAAGATTGAGGTTTTTTAAAAACTGAAAATTGGCCGCTACATTCACAACAACGATGTGAACCATATCTCCAAGCTTCAGGTGTTTTTCATAGAGATGTAGCGTGTATAAAACATCCGCGGGAGCCTGACAAAAAATCCAGACTTTCCTAGTAGAATTTTTGTTCACGCTTTAGTCTTTCGAATTCATTAGAATCGCGAGTATTAATAATTCGGGCCGGGTTACCCCCGACAATTGCCAATGCTGGGACATCTTTGGTGACCACACTGCCCGCACCTAAAATCGCCCCTTCACCCACGGTCACACCTGGCAAAATAAAGACATTAGAACCACACCAAACAAAATCCCCAATTTTCACAGGCTGTAAAATATCCGCCGGACCATAGGGAATATAGTCATTCTTCTTATAGTCATGATTAGAGGAAAGAATCGTCAAACCTCTTCCGCAATGGAAATATCTACCGATTTCAACTCCACCATGGCATTCAATGTAGGTATTTGATTTAAGATGACTGGTAATGTCTATTTTAAACTTCCTGGGGTCGCCGGCAATTGTGATGCCACCATCCCCCTGGGGTACAAAATGGATTTTAGAACCTGTCACTTGAGAGTAGTAAGCTACGTTAAGACGGTTTATTAACGTCTTAAACTTCTGAATGGCTAAATGGACCAATGAGAGAATAGCTTCCTCCAGTTTTATCTTTAGGCTGGAACAACGTTCTTATGAGAGCCTCTGTATTTACCACGAGTATCAATTACAATTTTCGCGTTCTTCAAGATCATGTCGTAATCAAACTTATCATGATCCGTGGCCAAGACGACACAGTCATAGGAAGCGATTTTCTCAGGATTTAAAGAGACACTTGCTAAATCAAACTTATGCTCGCGCATCTTAGGAAAAACAGGCACATGAGGATCTGAGTAATCCAACAGCGCACCTTCATCGCGGATTTTTTCCATCAAAAATACAGATGGAGACTCTCGCATGTCGTCGATGTTTTTCTTATAGGAAATACCCAAAACCAAGATCTTAGCACCACTGACTGAACGCTGTTGAGCATTGAGGCTCTTAGCAATCTTGCTCATTACCCAGTCCGGCATCCCATGATTGATTTCACCAGCAAGCTCGATAAAACGTGTGTGCAAACCGTATTCACGGGCTTTCCACGTCAGATAAAATGGATCAATAGGGATACAGTGCCCGCCGATCCCTGGCCCTGGTCGGTACGCCACAAAACCAAAAGGCTTCGTCGCTGCTGCATCAATGACCTCATGAATATCAATGCCCATTTTATCGGCCACGATCTTCATTTCATTTACAAGACCGATATTCACAGCACGGTGAATATTTTCAAGAAGCTTCGCCATCTCTGCAGCTCTTGTCGAGCTCACGGGAACAACTTTATCAATCACGCCTTCATAAAGCGCAATGCCCACTTCCAGGCATTTTTTGGTCGTTCCGCCCACAACCTTCGGAATTGTTTTGGTTGAGAAGTTTGGATTGCCCGGATCTTCTCTTTCGGGAGAAAACACCAAATACACGTCTTCCCCAACAACAAATCCACGCTGTTCAATACGAGGCTTTAACTCTTCATCCGTAGTGCCCGGATAAGTCGTGCTTTCCAAGGAAACGACCTGACCTTTTTTAAGATAAGGGACAATGCTATCCATAGTATCTAAGACGAAGCTTAAATCGGGCTCACGGTATTTATTTAAGGGAGTTGGAACACAGAGAATGATCGCATCAACTTTGTTGATATCTTCAAATGATATTGTTGCGCGAAAACCATTAGAAACCGCTTCTTTAACAGAAGCTGCGGAGATGTGTTCGATATAACTTTGGCCGTCTCTAATTTTTCTGATTTTCGCTTCATCAATATCGAAACCGACAACTGAGAAGCCCGCCTCTGAAAAACGCAGTGCTAAGGGTAAGCCGACATAGCCCAACCCTACAATACCAATGACTGCCTCTTTTGCTTGAAATTTTGACAACAAAGAGCTCATAAATCCCCTGAATTTAATTTCGATATACTAGCCTTACATGGGACAATGTAAATAACTTAAAACTTCAAAAATTCAAATTGCTGCATAACACAACAGGCTCTGCACTCAGCTTTCAACTTCTCCAAATTCACCAAAGACTTTGGAACGCATCAAAAAGCCCACAAGAATTCCACTAAAGATAAGTAGATAGTTCCTAGATTCGTGTACCAATAATGGGCAATCGACAATTCCGGTGACAATGAATACAGTTAAAACACCAAGCCCTGAAAAGGCTACAGCTTTATGAACCCCTAGGTAGTGGCGGTAGCACTTAGCAAAAAACACTACCCCCAGACAAAGCAGCCCTAAATAACCAATGAATCCCACAACCCCGCTCCCAACAAGCACCTGCAGGAATTGATTGTGCGCATGGTTTATATAATTTATCGAGGCCCCACCCCCGGGATTCCCAATCCCATAGAGCCGATAATACGCATCAAGCATTCTAAAGTTTTCATAAAAACCAATCCCAAAGATGGGATGGTCCTGAAAAATCATCCAGTTAGTTTTCCACAGGATAAATCGAATCCCCTGTGACGTGCCCTCGGAAAAATTGAACGAATCAATAACTCTATCTTTGAAATAAAAAATATTCTGAAAGAACATCACGAGCGAAAGAATGCCCCCGCCCACAAGAATCAAAACATTTCGCCTATTTTTAAGAATAATGGTAGCAACGATAAAAGCTATACTCATCGCAAACCAGGTTCCTCTTCCGTAGGCAAAAAACTCCATCACGGCTATGGCAAACAAGACAAACAGCAGAAGGCGATCAGACTTTCCAGAACGGGAATTACTTAATGACTCCCAAAAAAGAAGGCACACCCACGGGATTACTACCGAAAATGCAAAGACATTGGAATTCCCAAAGGTTCCTTCCACCCGCCCAGGTTTGAGCCACACAAAGTATTGGAAAAATATGCCGACCCCTAAAACAACCATGTAGACCAAAGAGACAATTTTCAAATTTACTTTTTTAAAGTCAATTTTTGCACCCAGATATATGCACGCATAAAACGATATCAGCCATCGAAAACCTAAAAGCTCGTCAATCTGCTCACCACCTAGAGACGCCGCTAAAGCATACCCAAGGGTGGTTGAAACAAGAATGATCGCCAGCAAGATGTTGACCCATTTTAGCTCCGAAATTAACTTACATAGCCCCGCCATTTTATTGCGGTACTCTGTAACCCCGACCGTAATAATCAGAGCCACAAACACCACATCAACCAATTTCCAACTTATTGCATTCGCAAAAAGCAACATGAGCGCATACTTATCCCAAATATTAAGGCTCCAAACGCCCTTCACCCTATCCGCAAATGCTAACTTCATAATATTCATACCCATTTTGTTCTTAATGCATGAGTATGGCCCAGTAGAAGTCTGCATAATAGCGATGATTTATTGCGTCGTGATGTTTGCGCTGTACCTAGTTTCGCCACTACAATAGAAACAGTCTATTCTCACTAACCATTGAATTGATAGCGAATGAAAAATTATACGATCTGCGACTTAGATGACTGCCTAATTAAAACCGATCTTCTTTACGAGCAGTGGCTGGTCTTACTCAAAACAAAGCCCTTAATTTTTATGCAGAGTCTTTTTTGGCTCATTGGTGGAATTGCGCACTTCAAAACTCAAATGGCAAAACACACAGCCATTCATGCGCAATTTTTACCTTACCGCGAACAGGTCATAAAATATCTAAAGACAGCTAAAACAGAAGGCAAATCCGAACTTATCCTAGCCTCCGCGAGCCCACGCCCTTGGGTCGAATCAGTTGCTAATCATATAGGCATTTTTGATCACGTCATCGGGAGTATCGAAGGACATAACTTCAAAGGTTTAGCAAAACTTCAAGCTATTCAAGCTCAGATCGGCAATGCGGAATTTAGCTACATAGCGGACCACTCAGTAGATCTAAAAATTTGGAATCATGCTTCCAAAGTCATTGCTGTGAACCCCTCGGACGCACTCAAAGCTAAAATTAAGGACCTCAATAAGCCGACGGAGTATATTGAAGACCCGAAGATTCGCACTTGGAAACTAGCCATTAAACAAATTCGCCCCCACCAGTGGATTAAGAATTCCTTGGTCTTTTTGCCAGCTATCGCCGGCCATAAACTCAATAGCGCGAATGCCTTCGTTGAGTGCATTTTTGCCTTTGCGGGATTCAGTCTCGCAGCTTCGTTCGTATATGTCCTAAATGACCTTTTAGATTTGAAGGCCGATAGAAACCATCATACGAAGAAAAATCGTCCTTTCGCTTCCGGCAATTTACCGATCAAATGGGGCCTGATTCTTTTACCCTCACTGCTTGCGGGATGCGCGATCTTTGCCTTTATGCTACCCGTGGAATACTCCGGCTGGATTTTAACTTACCTACTTTTGAATATCGCGTACTCGCTTTATCTAAAACAAAGTGTCGTTGTAGATATTATTATTCTTTCGATGATGTACACACTTCGTATCTTCGCCGGAGCGGCCGCAACTGTCGTTCCTGTTTCAGAATGGCTTCTGAGCTTTTCTACGCTCTTCTTCTTTAGTCTTGCCTGTGTAAAACGCTATACTGAAATTATTCGCAGTAAAAATAAGCTCACCATCGATGGACGCGGGTACCGACAAGTGGATCACCCTACGGTTCAAGCGCTCGGCGTAGGATCAGGGCTAATTTCAATATTGATTATCTTGCTGTACCTCCAAAGCAAAGAGGTCCGCGCACTTTATCAAAACCCTCAGCACCTATGGTTCGCCACACCGGTCTTGCTATTTTGGATCTCGCGCATTTGGATTCTTACAAACCGAGATGAGATCCACGACGACCCAGTTGTCTTTGCCGTAAAGGATCGGGTGAGCTGGATCTGCTTCGCGGCAATTGGTCTGATTATAGGTTTTTCAACATGAGTTCTTACTCGAGCTGGGGGCTCTATCCTCCGGCAGAAAATCAAAAAGCCTACGAACTAGACAGTCGGTTTTCCGAATTCCCTCAGTTTGAAGATTCAATTCTTCCGCGAGGGCTAGGAAGATCTTATGGCGACTCTTGCCTCAACAATAATGGCAACCTTCTTAGCTCTCGATGGCTCAATAAATTTATTAACTTTGATTCGGCCACAGGTCTTCTCGCCTGTGAAGCTGGTATAAGCTTTGAAGAAATACTCCAGGTCGTTGTACCCCATGGATGGTTTTTACCTGTTACGCCGGGAACAAAGTTTGTAACCGTCGCCGGCGCTATAGCCAATGACGTTCATGGAAAAAATCATCATAAAGCGGGAAATTTTGGTCATCATGTCGTGCGTTTTGAAATCCTACGATCTACGGGGGAACGCCTCATTTGTTCAAGAAATGAAAATGAAGGCCTTTTCTATGCCACGATCGGTGGTTTAGGGCTCACAGGATTTATTACCTGGGCTCAATTTCAACTGACTAAAATTAACTCTGCTTGGATTGAGCAAGAACAGATTCAATATCATTCCTTGAAAGAGTTCTTTCAAGTCGCCGCAGATTCTGAACACAGCCATGACTATACGGTATCTTGGGTCGACTGTGTCAATAGCAGTAAAGATGTTCGTGGAATATTCATTCGCGGCAACTTCGCGCCACAACAAGAGAACGATAATTTCAAACTCCACAGCCCAAAAAGTCTCAAGACAGTTCCTTTCTTCTTTCCCGAGTTCACTCTGAACAGCCTATCTATTCGCGCATTCAACGAATTGTACTTTCATAAGAACCTAACCAAAGAGAAGCAAAACATCGTCCACTACGAACCGTTCTTTTACCCTCTGGATGCCATCCATCATTGGAATCGCATTTACGGTAAACGTGGATTTTTGCAGTATCAATTCGTCGTTCCCTATAAGAATGACTCGGGCGCTGCTATCGAAGAAATATTCAAACTTCTTAATAAGAGCCAAATGGGCTCTTTCCTGGCTGTCCTAAAGACTTTTGGAGCAAAGGAATCTGAGGGGCTTTTGTCCTTCCCTAAAGATGGAGTGACTCTTGCCTTAGACTTCGCAAACCATGGCGAAAAACTGTTTAAGGTGCTCGAAGAGTGCGATCACATTGTTCGTGCAAGCAATGGTGCCGTATATCCGGCCAAAGATGCTCGAATGTCGAAAGAAAGCTTTGCGGACTTTTACCCCCGTTTAGCTGAATTCGAAAACTATATTGACCCAAAATTTTCCTCTAGCTTCTGGAGACGTGTTCGATGAAGAAAATCCTAATAATTGGAGCGACCTCAGCAATTGCACAAGAGTCCGCAAAAATCTACGCCCAACAAGGCAACGAATTAATCTTGTGGGGACGAAACGCGAAAATGCTGGAGGCCATCGCTCAGGACTTAAAAGTTCGTGGCGCAGCCAAAATATCCATTATTAGCCACGATCTTAACGATCTTGCATTTCACCAAAACCAAGTTGATCAAATTTGGAATGAAAATTCGAAAATTGATATCGCCCTGCTGGCCCACGGAGTTTTAGGGGATCCACGTAAAGCCGAAGTCGATCAGACCGAAATGCTTTATCTTCTGAGCAGTAACTTTGTAAGCCACGCCTCCCTTTTGACATTCATTTCTCAAAAAATGGTGTCCCAAAAAGCAGGAACTATCGCGGTGATTTCCTCTGTAGCTGGAGATCGCGGCAAACAGTCTAACTACGTTTATGGCTCCGCCAAAGCCGGAATGACGGCGTTTGTTGATGGTATGAGAAATCGACTTTTCAACACCGGTGTCCACGTCGTGAACCTAAAACTGGGGCCCGTAGACTCCCCTATGACAAAAGAGCATAAGAAGTCACCACTCTTTGGCAAAACCACGGAGGTGGGTGCCGGAATCGTTAACGCCATCGAACACAAGAAAAACACAGTCTATCTTCCGTTCTTTTGGCGTTACATCATGATGATTATTTGCTCAATACCAGAAAGCATCTTTAAGCGCTTAAAATTTTAAGCGCCTTCTTTTTCAGAAGATCTCTGCAAAGCCGCCCAACGAACGACCATAAAAGCATAAACCGCTATCAGCGTATAAATTGCTGTATTGTTCAACAGGAAATCTGCCCAGAGATTGGCTTTGTCGCCGTTCAACGAACGATGGAAAATCGATACGATGATGACAGAAAAGGCAAATCGCCGATTCATCCGTGAAAGCAATGGTAACATTGCAATCACTATCAAGATCAGAGAATAAGGTTTAAGGCGCGGAAACCACAAAAACAAAACAAGGAAGGACCAACACATTCGATACAATTTGTCGGTTTCATTCCTGATGACTTTTTTCCAAATCCAATACGAAAAAGCAATCATCAACACCATAAACACCGCAAATAAGATCTGCCAGTGATCACTCGAAAGTATCGTCGCCAAGTTTTTGAAAAATAGCGGAACCGTCGGATTCGACGCATTTGAATCTAATTCGTGAACAGGGCTATGTTGGTTTGCATACTTGCCTGTCGCCTGATTGAAGAAAGAAACAAAAAGCTGCGGCGAAAACCAGTAGTTCATCCCAAGCAAAACCAACCCACCTAATGCAAATAACCCCCACGCCAAAAAGCGTGATGACCATTTTTTTGATTGATAAAGTCCGATTGGCAACGCCAAGGCCCCCGGAATGATCTTTAGAAACGTCGCAGGCACCAGAAAAAGTGTCGCCCACACTTTCCCACGTAGACAAAAAACCATTGCCAGGGAGAGCGCACAAGCCTCCCAAAGACCGACATTCCCCGTTTGGAAATTTGAGTATACAGAGTTAAATCCGAAACACACAAAAGGAAAAGCTATTATGGCATCCACTCTGAGGTACTTAACGAGCATAAAAATAATGGCTGCAACAAGGACTAGATTGAGAACAACGTAGTAATTCCCAACAGAAGAGCAGAGGCCTTTATAAACCGGCAAAAAAAGTGCCGGATAAGTATAGGAAAGTTTAAGGCCAATATTTTCCGCAATAAAAGGATCGAGTCCTTTATCTAGAGCAGCCGCAGCCTTACAGTAAATTTCGTGGTCCCAGCCATCAGACGTGTAAAACTTGACCGCCATACTCAAAGCCTGCAGTACAACCAGAACTAAAAACACAACCTTTGCTGTCGCCTGAACTTTTCGGCTCTTAAACTTTTCCAATACAACGGATATCATGCGCTTTATATTTTCTTTCAAGTGTTTGTTGATTCTACTGAAGCTTCCATGCGGAAACGATACTCTTCAGCATCAAAGAAGAAGATTTACAAGTAAAGTGAACGCCGTCATTCCAGTAAGCCGGCGTAGCAAGTGAGCCAGGAATACCCTCGAAGTAATTTAGCACCTTCGTTGCCCCTCCCGCAGACTGAGCAATACGCTTTACCCAAGCTAGGTGCTTTTGATAAAGATCAGGATGTTCCTTTTTCAGTCTCGCTATAAAATCTGGATGATAAGGTGGAATCACAACCACTAATTCAACGCCCCGAGATTCCAACATTTTGAACATCTCCTGAAAAACTATCCACTCATCTTCACTCTGTGGTGGCGCCAAAACACTGCGGCTGTAGTTTTGATACAAAATATCGACTTCGTTTCTTAAACTTTCGGGACTTTCCTTGCCCGCAAATTGTTCGCTATCGCAGCTTTCAAAATCAATGTCAGAACCAGCACCTTGATTGATGGCGGTTTGTTCTTCATGACTTAAAAAGAAAAATGAAGCTTCCGTCGTGTTGTGATTAAGCAAACCTTGAATATCATTTAACGTGGAAGACAACGAAGCTCCGCCACCTTTATCCTTTAGATATTTTCTTAATGATGGAGTGTTTTTAATTTTTGCATTGGCATTCTTAGTAATGAGCTCAAAATAATCCGCTAACCAGATTACCTTCTTAATCTTACCACTTTCCAAAGCGATATTTAAAAAAGCCATCTTCGATGTCAACTCTGCACCCGAAACGGAAAGATTGATGGTTTTCAAACCAGAGTGCTTTTGAACCCACAAAGGGGAAGTATTTTCTCCTCGCGAAGAACCCAAAATAACCACCTGATTATCCGGTTGCGCCACGATAGATTGCGCAACCTTGTAATAGGAGTTCACAGTCTTCTTGTTAATATCAATGCTGTCACAACGATAATAACACTGAGGATCTACCACATAATTGAAAACCATCGTGCCGATAAGAAACACAGCTAAGAGAGAGGCTAATGATATAAGAGCTTTTTTTGAATCCATATATCCCTCAGCTAAAATTGGAAGTAAAGAAACGGTGATTCTTCACCCATGTAAGACAAACACGCGATAAAGAGAACTGCCAAGCCAAGAGCTTTCCAAAAAGACGGCTTATATTGACGCTCCCACGTATTCTTGACAAAAAAGGCCAACAGCAAGCCCACTCCCAAGGCCGCAAAAAAGCGATCCTTATGCCTTAGAGGGATGTGGTACATCTCCAAAGACTTGTCACCGACTAAAAAGAAAGCTTTTTGTAGCCACAATGATGCCACCGCAAAATCTGGTGATCTAAAGAACACCCATGCAATATTCACCAATAAGAACGTGATAGCTACCTTGAGATATCTATTTTTCAACACATCCCAACCGCGATCCACAAAAAATCTTTCAATCGCCAACAACGATCCATGGAAAACTCCCCAAACCACATAAGTCCAGTTAGCTCCATGCCACAAGCCACCGATGGCCATTGTTAACATCAAATTACGATAGGTCTTGAATTTCCCAACGCGATTTCCGCCCAAGGAAATATACAGGTAATCTCGAAGCCAAGAGGACAGCGTAATATGCCAACGCTGCCAGAACTCTGTGATAGAGGTCGACTTATATGGAGATTTGAAATTCGCCGGAAAGCGAATGTTCATCATTAACCCCAATCCCACAGCCATGTCAGAATACCCGCTAAAATCAAAATACAACTGGATCGTGTATCCCACCATCGCCAAGATCGCTTCTAAATTAGAAATCGACCCCATATTCCCGATCAGTGGATCCACAACGATGGCGATACGATCTGCGATCAAGAGCTTTTTAGACAAACCAAGAATAAAGAAACAGCAGCCTCTCCAAAAATTATCCGCATCGAACACATAAGTATCAGCACTTTCTAACTGCGGAACAATGTAGTTGTGACGCACCAGAGGACCGGAGATTTGATGGGGAAACAGCGTTACGTAGCCTGCAAACTCCAATAAATGTGCATGGGCATCAGAAGCCTTGCGATACACGTCGATCACATAGGACATTGACTGGAACGTATAAAAAGAAATCCCGATCGGCAAAATCAAATGTAAAATTGGAAGTGAGGATTCAACCCCCATCCCGTGAAAGGCCCCATTTAAAGAATCGGCGAAAAAATTATAGTACTTAAAGAATCCAAGGATCGTCAGATTGGTGATGATCGAAATCAGCAGGTATAACTTTTTCCGCTTATGCGACGGAGTGACGTAAATGGCTTTGGCCAGATAAAAATCCAAAACCACCGTGAACAACAAAAGAAAAACGTAAACCGTACTCCAATAACAATAGAAAAAAACACTCGCCAAAAATAAAAACCATAATTGCAGGTTTTTATTTTTAATCCAGTAATAGCCCAATAGAACAAATGGCAGAAACAGGAAAATAAAGGCATACGAGTTAAATAACATTTAGGACGTTCTCTCTATTCCAGAATTAATTCTGCCAACTGAGACTTGTGGTCCTGGACATACTTCGGAAAACTTTCATCAACCGCAACAAATTGAGAATCCAACTTATCCCCATAAAGGCTGCCACCCTTACGGATGATTTCTTCCACCTTTTTAGGGTCTTTGAACTCACCTTTATTGTGCTCTTTGTGAGCATAGGCTTCGATTTTTTCGATCACTTTTTTCGCTCCACCGAGGTAGCTAAAATGCCAGCCCCCATTAGGAATAATTGTGACCTTGTCTGTGCTCACGCGATTTTCGCGATACAGTCGGGTTTTTTTAATCGTTTTGATGTCAGCGTAATTCAACATCACGGTCCCATACCAAGGCATATAACCGTCAACCAATGGGATCGGCTCTGGATAGGTTTTTATGAAACAGTTCAAATAGTAGTAATAAAGCTTTTGCTGAAAAACTTTAACACCGGGTTTGTGCGCAAACTCACGAACAAGTTCTGGACGAGGAATTTCATCCACGTCAGACACAATGATCACATCGTCAGGCTTGCAGTTCTTTAAGCCGTGCAGAATGCCCTCTTTTTGGTGATCGTCATAATCCCAAGTTTTAGGTACACGCCATTTAGAAAAGAAATTTGGGTATTCGTCGACCACGACATGTTCGATTTTATGAAGAAATGGCTTAAAGCGTTCTTTATTTTGTTCGAAGAACAAGGGCTTTTCTTTTTTCTGAAAAGTGCGCGTGGCTTCCACAAGCACAAAACGATCCACAACATCGTTTAAGGTATTGAGGCGGATTTCCAGAAGATCAAGCTCATTAAAGAATGCAAAACAGTCGTAAATCATAGTGGGAAAAAACTAGCCCTCGCCTGCCTAAAATGCAATGCGAAACTCTTGATTCTGGTC
>JBJTMR010000085.1:0-3332 GCA_046070625.1 Bdellovibrio sp.
GCGCGCTTTCGGGTTCGCAATTCAGATTTGGATATCAATCAACACGTCAACAACTGCAAATATGCCCAGTGGATTTTGGATTCGATCCCCTACGACCTCCACAAATCCTTGAAACTCAACTCTTACTCCGTTAACTTTTTAGCAGAGACCTATTTAGGAGATAAAGTCGAAGTCGATCGCAGCGTGCAAACCGCGAACGATTCGGGAGCTTTTGGCGCCAGTGTTTATCGTGGAATTCGAGCTGGCGATGAAAAGGTTTTGTTCACAGCTCGTATTGAGTGGGAGAAAAGTTGAGTGCTGACTCTGAAGGCCTTTAGCGAAAACGACTTCACAAAATTGTTTAACTTTACAGCGGAAGTCTTTGTCACAGCTCCCGATGAAATGATTCTGGAGTATACGATTTCAGGGCCGACTCGCCACTTGCATTTCCCACCCAGTCGCGGCGCTGAAACACGTCGCGATGAACTGTGGAAGACCACATGCCTGGAAGCTTTCCTGAGTGGTGATCTCACGAGGGATGCGTCTTATCTGGAAATCAACTGTTCTCCGAATGGAGATTGGAACGCTTACTCTTTCAGCAGTTACCGGGAAGGAATGACTCCGGCGGCTGCAACAGAGGTCAAACTCATCGGCCGCGAAGCCGACGAAGCAACAGCACACTTCCGTGTTCGGATTAAAAGCCCCGGCCTTCAGAGCTTCAAGCAATTAGGAGTCACCGCCGTTGTTGAGTTTTCAGACGGCTCTAAAAGCTATTTTGCCCTGAAACACCCAGGATCGGTGGCCGATTTTCATAATAAAGACGGCTTTATTCACCCTCTGTAGAGGGTGCAACGCAGAAACATCCTCTTCTCAAGTGCGTTTCTTGACCCTTTTTCGAGGGTAAGTTAGCTTTGCCTGCTTTCAATTAATATTAAATAACGCACAAAGTCTAAAGACCTCGTGCCTGAATGAACTGGCCTGAAAGGACTTCCATGAAAAAACACACAGTACGTGTTTATCCATCTAAAGAAAAATTGGATCGTAAAGATCAATTGGCTTGGAAAATTGCAGAGATCGCTTCTGACAATGCACCCATCAAAGCTGATGTTGTCGATATGGTTATCAACCGTATCATCGACAATGCTTCTGTTGCTATCGCGGCAGCAAACCGTCGTCCTGTAGCTTCTGCTCGTGCGATGGCGATTGCGCATCCACGTAACGGTGGCGCGACTGTTTTCGGTATGCCGAACGATCAAAAATTTGACTGTGAATGGGCAGCTTGGGCCAACGGAACTGCGGTTCGTGAATTGGATTTCCATGACACTTACTTGGCCGCTGACTACTCTCACCCTGGTGACAACATTCCACCAATATTGGCGGTTGCTCAACAAATGGGTAAAAACGGTAAAGAACTTCTTAAAGGTATCGTAACTGGTTACGAAGTTCACGTAGACCTAGTTAAAGCGATCTGCTTGCACGAATACAAAAAAGACCATATCGCTCACTTGTGCCCTGCTCAAGCTGCGGGTATCGGAACTTTGTTGAACCTTCCAACAGAAACAATCCTTCAAGCCGTTCAACAAGCGGTTCACGTGTCTTTCACGACTCGTCAATCTCGTAAAGGTGAAATCTCTTCTTGGAAAGCTTATGCTCCAGCACACGCAGGTAAACTAGCTGTTGAAGCTGTTGACCGTGTTATGCGCGGCGAAGGTGCTCCATCTCCAATTTATGAAGGTGAAGACTCTGTTATCGCTTACATGCTTTCTGGTAAAAATGGAAAGTACGAAGTTCCACTTCCAGAAGTTGGCGAAGAAAAACGCGCGATCCTTGAGACTTACACGAAAGAACACTCTGCAGAGTACCAATCTCAAGCATTGATCGACTTGGCTCGCAAAATGAAACCAATGATCAAAAACTTCGACGACATCAAAGATATCGTGATCCACACTTCCCACCATACACACTACGTGATTGGTACTGGCGCGAACGATCCACAAAAAATGGATCCAAATGCATCTCGCGAAACTTTGGATCACTCGATCATGTACATCTTCGCAGTAGCTCTTCAAGACGGAACTTGGCACCATGTGAACTCTTACGCTCCAGAGCGCGCACAACGTGCTGACACTGTGGCTTTGTGGCACAAAATTTCTACGGTCGAAGACAAACAATGGACTGCTTGGTACCACGAGACAGATCCAGATAAAAAACGCTTCGGTGGCCGCGTAGAAATCACCATGAAAGACGGTTCAAAAATCGTTGATGAGTTGGGCGTAGCTGATGCGCATCCAGCAGGTGCTCGTCCATTCAAACGTGCAGACTACATCCGTAAGTTTGACACTTTGACTGAAGGAATCATCACAAAAGCAGAACGCGATCGTTTCATTGGTCTTGTTGAGAATTTGGAAAACTTGACTGCAGAACAAGTTCAGCAGTTGAACGTTCAAATTCCTATCGACAAGCTGACTAACAATAAACGCGACACAAAAGGGATCTTCTAGTCTTCGGACGAAGACCACCCACAGTGAGGCAGAGCTAGTTGTTCTTCCGGACACGGCATCCTGCCTCGCTGCTTCCGCCTCCGCCTTTGGCTACGGCGGAGGGCCATCCAGGCCCCGCAGAGGTCCGGCAGAACAACTAGCTCTGCCTCACTGCGGGTTACTTGGTAAGTTACGAAGCTACTTTTGTCAGACCTAAATACTGAGACATTTTTAGGCTTGAAAGCAGTGACAGTAGCAACGAACGTTCGAGATCCAGCGAAGCGAAGATCTCGAAAATTTGAGAGATGAAACTCAGAACTTGGGTTGCATCTCTGAAGTTGAAAAAAACATTTAACAGATGACCGATGGCAGCCTTGGAGCAGGGAGTGGGCCTACAAAGCCCATCGCCAAGTTCCGCAGCAGCCACTCCCGCAGGGAGGGCGTCCGCGAGGACTGTCCGAAGGCGAAGGGCTTTGTAGGCCCACTCCCTGCTCCAAGGCGGTCGTTCGGAAAGACGAGGCATATATGTTGTTTCCTGAAATTACTCCCGCTCAGAAGAGAAAAAATTTTCGTGAGGCTTTGAAATCTGGCAAGCTTTTGCAAATGCCTGGCTCATGGTCGCCGTTGGCTTCTATGGCTATTGAAAAAGCTGGGTTTGATGGCGTTTATATCTCTGGGTCTGTTCTTTCGAATGACCTTGGCTATCCTGATATCGGTCTGACTTCTTTAACTGAAGTTGCACTCCGTGGGCGTCAGATTGCTCGTACGACTTCTTTGCCTACTATTATCGATATCGATACTGGATTTGGTGAACCGATGAGTGCGACTCGCACTGTTCAAGAGATGATTGAGATGGGGCTTGCTGGTTGCCAT
>JBJTMR010000086.1:0-33979 GCA_046070625.1 Bdellovibrio sp.
ATCCCCGTCGCCGGGTCAACAAAGACCATTTTTTCTTTGGCATTATCTAATTCAAACTGCCAGACCGGTAACCGCTTGTTGCGGAAGTCATAAAAAGGCCCAAAGCTTTGAACAATTTTTTTGGACTCGACTCTTGCTTGGGGCCACACTTTGGCAATTTCCCCTTGAGCTAGTTCCGCATCACCGAAATCAGCGGCCACACCAGACAGGTCATAGATTCTATCACCGACCTCTTGAGGCGTGCCTTGGAATTTCTGATCATTGTGTACGTGCTCTTCCTGCTTGCCGCCGGCTTTCGCGTATCGCAAATAGTACTTGTCCCGCGCTGAAACTAAAGAAATTGAACTGAAGTTTCCATGAACATGAATGTCTGATTTCCACGCTGCAAACTTAGAAAAATCCAGAATCTGCGGTTCTTTCATTAAAGGGCCGCGTTTGGATTCGGAAAGATTATTCATCACCAAGCGCGCAATCCCCGTCAACGAAAAGCCAATCAATGGTAGCACTAATACAAAAGCCAAATTGCGATGCCATTTGCGACGACCATCCATTTTTCTTTGATGCTTCAATTGCCACAAAAGAATGAACCCCGCCACCGTTGTGCTTAATAATGAACCCACCATCAGAAGCATCACGACAAAGCGCAACCAAGGAACACCACGAAGCCATTCAAAACTGTGCAAGTTCACGAAGATGTTTTGTTGAAGGGTCTTTAACTCCGTCCCTACCGCCGCCAGGACCGCCGCTTCAGTGTGCACATAAGCGACTAAGCCTGATTCAAAATGCACTTTATAGACTGGTAACAGACGATTCACCCAGGGATAACCTTTATCAAATTCATTTTGAAATTCGACCAGTTTAATCTCGGCGGGATCTTTCTTAAAATAATAACTTGCCAACCAGCGAGCTTGACGAAGATCTCCATCCGCAATTTCTGTTTTGGTTGAAAGATCGAAGTAACGGCGAGCTTGCAGCGGATCTTCGGTCACTTGCAAGATGGGCTGGCCGTCAAAAGGAACTACTTTAACCGTGGTCGCAGCCCGAACCCCTGCCTTGCCCAAAATCTCTGGAATATTATAGAGGCCTTCCACAAACTGGGACAACGTCGGCGGAAAAAACACCGGCGCCTGGGGCGTGGTCCATGTCATGATGGTGTGACTTAAACCCGAGATCCCATAAATAAGAACAGTGGCTCCGGCCGACCACAATAAAAAACGATGCGCTTGCAATGTTCTTTTTAAAAGAGCACTTTTCAAATTCTTCATTCTAGAAGTTCCCCGTTAAACCCACATAATAGGATCTTGGATTGCCCGGCATATAATCAATTTGTGTCGAACCAACTGCATTGGATGTGTTCACAGAATACAAGCGATCTGCCAGATTCAAAGCGCGGAACTGTACAGCCATGCCTTCAGAAACTTTGTACTGAGTGCGAAGATTGAAAAGATCATGGCCGGCATATTCGTAAGTGTTTGTTTCATCCGTAAAATAGGAACCCATTTTTTCCCATTGCAGCTCAAAGGACAGACCTTTGATCGCCGCTGGATTCCAGCCGACGGCCAGGGACCCCATTTCTCGCGGTGCTCGGGCCACACGGTAGCCTGCATAGTTAATATTCGTTGCCCCCTTGAGCGCTTGAAAATCGACGTACTTCTGATCAGTCACGGTCCAAGCAGCGCTGACGTTCGTCGTTTCCGTAACGGAGGACTGAAGGCTCAGCTCGACCCCACGGTGCTGGGTTTTTCCGGCATTGGTTGTCATACGAGTGGCACCATCGATATAAGTCACCACGTCGTCTGTGATCGACATGTCATACACAGTCAGGTCATAACGCAAATCCTTCAACAGTCTGCCTCTGAAGCCCAACTCTGTACTGACTGAGTGCACAGGCTTCAACTTGTCAGTTTCTTGTGACGAACCCGAACGGAACAATTGTCCCACCGACGGCGCACGGAAGGCATAGCGATGATTGACGTACACTTCCCCTTGCGGAAGGGCATTCCAGACAAGACCCAGTTTTGGACTGAAGGAAGAAAAGTTTACTTCTTGAGAATCCGGACGAAACCACTTTTTCCCGCCGACAACTTCAGGAACGGACGAATCAAGATTGTCATGATAGTCGACTTTAAAGTTATCAAAGCGAGCGCCCGCGATCAAACGCAGATTGTCTTGAGCCAGCCACTCCCCTTGTACGTAAGGAGACAACACCGATTGTTTGGCTTCATAGTCATAGTTTGTTCTGCCCGTGAAAGCATAGTCGGTATATGTGTCACCAGTTTTGGTCACGGTGATTTGATCTTCTTTATATTTTGAGGGTGTGTAATCGAAGTCCACACCCGTGATGACTTCCAATTTTAAGTCCGGCATTTTTTCGCGGTACTTAGTCATCATGCCATAGGATTGGAATTCCGTGATCGCGATATTAGGGTCATAGGTCACCATCCAAGATGGCATCAGATCCATTTTATTATTACGAACAAAGGGTGTGACAGAAAGTTGGCGATTGTTATTCAGATCTTTAACGAACTCTGAAGAAAGTCTTTGGGCAGAAACTTTACGGTAAGCAATACCGTTGTGGAAAAGATTTTTTTCCGGAGTATTACGAAAATCACTTTCGTTCAATGCCGAATTACCGCTTTGATCGATATCACTGCCACTCATGATTACTTTATAAGAGAGCGTTTCGCCGATATAACCGTCTACGCGGCCCGTGGCAGAAATTCTGTCGTAAGCTGTTTCATCACGGAACCCTTTGCTTTGGGTGGCATTGATATCCAATCTGGCCGCAGGGGATGCCGAGTTTTCTTTCGAGAAGGCTCCACTGCCAGAAGCTAAAAGACGAGCCCAACCAAAACTACCACCTTCGATATTCACGGACGCTTCTTTTTCTCGGGAAGGCGCTTTCGTCAGGGAGTTGATCATCCCTCCGATCGCGTCGCTACCATAAAGGGCTGATCCTGGACCTTTGGTGATTTCCAATCCTGCGGCTTGGGGAATGTTAAGCTCATAAAGTCCATTGTGATTAAAAAAACCTGTAGGACGTGTGGGCAGACTGTCTTCTAAAAACAAATACACGCCAGAAGTCGTGATTGGCTGACGAATCGCCGTCATATGGCCTTCCCCACCCACAGAGTTCACATGAACACCAGCGACTCGGTTGGTAATTTCTGAGGGGTGAGATGGCGCTGTTTTCTTAATAGTCGCTTCATCCAGGACGCCCACGGATTCAGCCAGCTCACTTTGTGACTTAGCTTCCTTAGAGCTAGTGACGACGACAGAGTCTAACTGCACGGATTGCGTTGGGACTTGCTCTTGAGCGTATACGGTGGTTGCTAGCACGGTAGAAAGAAGAACGGCAAACGGGCTGCGTACTGACTGCGACATGGGGACTCCTACAAGTCTCCAATATGAAAGCTCACTCCTAGAATGACAACGCAACTGTTTGTTGCTGGACTGGATAGAAGCCTAAGGATTTTGGACGATGTGATTTAAGTCACCAACAACAACTTCATCACCCACATTGAGATCCAATCGGCCCTCCTGGTGCAACAAAGACCAGCGATTGTTCTTTTCGACTCTTTCACCAAGGGCTTCTATGAACTTACTATCAAAAGAGTACAACTTGAGGTCACTGGCACGATGAATTTCGTTGGTTCTTATCTCGTTCAAAAGAACATCGGGGTTCTTGTAAGTAAAGACCATGACTTGATCAGCGACCTTGTTGGCCTTGTGTAACTTTCGGGCCGAAGGATTCCCTATCTCTATCCAGAGTTCCACGGAGTTATGTAGTCCCAATTTGCGCAACGCCGGAGCGTCAGGGTCCGCTAAGCCTCCGGGAGTGAACTCAAGACCCTCTTGATAAGTAAGACAATACGCCAACACTCGGCTTAGCATATAGGGGTAGGTTTCCGAAGGATGCTGGGCTACGCGAAAATCTAACGATTCATAGACGCCGCGATCAATATCAGAGAGTTCAATTTGGAAGCGATAGAGCATGGGGCATCCTAGTTGAATTGCGGAGCGAGTGCAACTTTTCAAAAGCTGTTCTAACTGACGTTCCCTCCATAGGCGGTGGCCTTGGTGGTCGCTGGATATTTGAAGCCATTTTTAAAGATCGTGCTTTCTTCGTCTGTTTTTGATTCCGATTGCGAATAGAAAGCTGAAATTGCCTTTGGTGGCCCCAAACAAGGTGTTTTTCTGTAAAGCCACATCAGTCTGAATACCACCGACAATAGCGCCCGTGGCGACGGCGTGATCTTTGTGGATGTCTCGTTTACTGACATCCAGAGAAATCAAAGCAGACCCGTGACGTTTATTACTCAGAATCTGGTCCATCCGTCTGATCGTCAGCGCCTGAGTCCGCAGCATCATCAGGGGGAATTTCTGCCTTCGTGTCTTTTTTGCCTGACTCTACGGACGAAGGAGTTTTTGCTAAAACCGTGTTGCAAGCTGGCTTATTTCTGAAGATATGCTTCCACATCTCTTCTTGGACTTTTCCCTTTAGTTCCGGAGATTGCAATTCAGATCCAATATAAGAACCGGCTTTGGCGTATTCTTTCAGATGCTTGAGCTTGCGTGGAATTTTCTTTTCACCGTCACATTCCCCTTGAGAAGCTTTTCCGCCTTCGGCGATAAAGCTGTAGGCTTTCATGGGAGCTTTCTTTTTCGCCAATGCGAAAGAGGCTGGGTTCACCATGGGTTGAAGAAGTAAGATACCGGCCAAGATCGTTAGGTTTTTGAGTTTGCTTTGCAACATATGGGAAAATGCTAACAGGAAATGGTGTGGGGTAAAAATAAAAAAGTTCTTTTATCGCTAAGAATTAAAAGCGATGAATGAAGAGCTTCAAAAGCAACGGCTTGGGAAAGTAAGTTAGTTACCATCAGACTCCTACTTTGCACTTCCTCGCGCAATACCCAACCGCTCTTCATACTCCGTCAACACCTTCACAAACGCAGGACGCTCTTCGCAACGACGGCGATAATCCACGACAGACGGATACTTAGCCAGAATCTCTGTCTTGCGAAGTTCCCGCAACACACATGTCAAAACGATATCCGCGACTGTAAAATCAGTCCCCGTCACAAACGGTTGAGTTTTTAGCATTTTGTCGATGGGACCCAAGAATCTTGCAAGGATTTCGACATTCCAAGAACGCAAATTTCCATGGGGACTTGCTTCGCCCTGAAGATCCGCAAACAGCACCGGCAAAGCAAACGGCTCGATGTTATTTAGAGAGGTAATCAACCACCGATAAACTTGTGCGCGCCCCTTTAAGTCACCAGGGATTAGTTTTCCGGATTTTTCTGCCAGATAAAGAAGAATTGCGCCGGACTCGGTCAGAATATATCCCTCATCGTCGATCGTCGGGACTTGCTTAAACGGAGACACTTCTTCGAACCAAGTTTCATCCTGCAGACCGTTCGGCCCGCAGTCGAGCCCGACAGTTTCATACGTGATCCCACACTCTTCCATCGCCCACATGGCACGGATGTCACGGGTGTAACCCCAAAGGAACGGTGGAAGCGATTTGAAAACGTATACTTTCATGGTTGGCTCCATGATTAGTATTTTTAAAGAGCGCACGGGAGATGGCAATCTTTTAAAAGAGATCTGCTTTGGCGAAAGTACAAAAGACGTTTTGGTGCGGGTGGAGGGACTTGAACCCCCAAATAAAAACCCGCGTTTCCGCGGGTTTGATATTTCTGTAAAAGGCCAAGATTAAATTTCCACCCTTGCCATTCTAGATTAAATAGCACCAATCGCGATATTAAAATCGTGCTCAGAAATCGCCTCAATGCCTTCTTCTTCTAGCAGGTCTTGCATGACGATCTGAGCATCAAGAAGCTTGTTCGCGTTGTCGCTAACAAAACTGGTAGTGAAGATGATCTTCTTTTTCGAATTTTCAGCACCAATGACAGCAACGGCGCCGTTGATTCCGGTGATAAAAACGCCGCCCAGCATTTCTGCTGCCACGTTCAGTTCATTAAGATGATTTTTGATAAGCTTTGCCGATTCAGATTTAAGGGATTGCATAAGTGGTCACTTTCTAGAAATCGATTTTAGGCAAAAAAAAACCCGCATCTCTGCAGGTTTGATATTTCTCTCAGAGGCTCATTTCCGGAGAAACTTCCTTAGGAACGCATCCTAAGAACAATATCTACTTCGGCAGAGCCGAAGTGTAGACAAGAATTTTTTGTTCGCCCAAAAGGGCGGGCAAAAAATTTGGTAGTGAGAGGCGGACTTGAACCGCCGACCTACGGATTATGATTCCGTTGCTCTAACCAGCTGAGCTACCCCACCAACCGTAACGCATCCAGACATACAAGAACGTACAGAGTGTCCTTTTGCGTGAAAGACGATTTTTAGATGTTCAGGCCTCTGATGTCAATAATTAATTTCCTAGAAGTCTACGCCTTAAAACCTTGCCCTCTGAAACTCCACATTGGAATAATTACTCCATGTAATAAAATCCACGGAAAGGATTTACGATGAAACGTTTCTTGATGACCGCTTTGGTCCCTGCTCTGGTTGCAGGCTGTTCCAATTCCGAAAACCACAATCAGTCTTCTCAGGGCAATTACGCTCAACAAATCCTGCAAATTTTCTCGAACCAAATCACGGTGAAAACCCTGGATGACCAAGCCATTGCCGGAGCGCAAATCCTGATCGGCGACGCCCTGAACTCCCCGTTTGAGGGGAATCTTTTGACTACAAATTCAGCAGGTCAGGTCAACCTCCCAGCTAATTGGTCCGAGGCTTTGCCAGTGACGATCGCGGCGCCAGGATTTGTGCGCGTCACTTATATGAATATGGAACCGGGCTCCCTGAATGTAAAACTTCGTAAAATGAACACCGTGAACCAATACCAAGTAAAGGGCATGGCTCTAGGGTTGCCGATTCAAAATGGCGATGACCAAATTGATTTTGGCTTGGTGATGCCGGCGTTCACGAAAATGCAACTTTTCTCATTTAATATCGACAGCATCGTCAGCTCGCAATCTGACAATATCTCTGCAATGGGCCAAGACATTCCGATTCCGGCGAACTTGTCGCTTCCAAAACAAAGCGAAAAATACGCGTTCTTCACCATCAATCTAGAAAAACCTGCGTACCGTGTTTACTTTGGCCAACCAGGCATTCAGCGCATCTTCGTCGCAAAAGGCCGTCTGCCGTTCAAAAGTACCGTGGACAGCCTGCGTGGAGGCAAACAATTCTGGGAGCTGATTAACTCCATCAAAATCTCTGGCGGAGCAGTTCGCGACCTCAACATCACGGGCACGCAGTCCTCTTTGGATCTGCCAACAAATGAGTTGAGCTTTACGGACGCTAAAAACATCACCGCTCCGCAGTTCCGCGGAGACGAAGCATTGATGGTGGCCGCGATCACTAATCAATCCGGCTATTTGATCCCCACAGATGTGAAAAGACTGACTGCGGGTCAAAAAGTCAGCCTGAATACATTGGGCGGCTCACCTTCCAGCGCTTTGGTGATTTTAAAGAAATCTGAAGATTGGACTTCGGGAGCAGATCGCGTTTCTACGGCGATGATGCCGTTTGCAGCGAATGCAGCTCCGGAAGTTTTGCCATTGATCGGCAATCCGACAATTTCTGGTGGTGGCTTGGAACTGACCTTCCCGCAATTCAACACAGTTTCCGGGGTCAATCCGATCGGAACTCTGTCAGTGTTGTCCGTGGAAGTTGAAGTTCAGCAAGGCCCAGACAAAGTGAAGTTGATGAATCCAGCCTGGGAAGTGTATTCTGAAAAATGGGCGACAAATTTGAAGGTCCCAACTTTCCCTGGCGATCGCTTTGGAAATGGCAAGAAGCGTTGGGAAGTGAATTTCCTGGGATCGCAAACTGCTTCCCAAGCGGCCCCAGGTGCTGCTATGATCGAGTCAGCAACCCATGTCACACACAGCTCAGCAACTTTCTAGAAATATCTTTTTATCGCTTGTGATTATCACAGGCTGCACTCTTATGGGTTGCAGCCTGTTTGACAAAAGACCCTCTGCCAATGCTCAGATGGCGAAAATCAACAAACAAAAAGTCTTCTTTACGAACTACGACTCTGTTTGGCGTGCGGCCCACTCTTCAATCAAATACCCGATTGCGCAAGAAAACCAAGATACGGGCATTATTGAAACGGATTACATCAAAGGGATCGATGGCTGGTTACCACCAGACATGGAAAAACCACCTTCCAGCGGTATCCGTTATAAACTGATTTTTACCTTTGCTAAGGGCAATACCGAGGGACGCGAATCCGTCCGTGTGACCATCGACAAGAAAATGGAAATCTTAAGGGACTTTTTCTCGGAACCCGAGCCGATGGAATCGGACGGCTTGGAAGAGAAAATTCTTTTCTACCGCATTGAACGTGAAGTCCTAATCAACGATGCTCTGAAAAGAGCCCAATAAAAAAAGCCTCCACTTGGGAGGCTTTTTTGTAAGCTTTTATCGGTAAATCTTAAAACTTAAAGACTTTCTTTTTTAACGTAGTCTTTCCACAGACCCACAAGTTCTGATTGCTTGATATTTTCCTTACCAAGCTTCATCCCCGTCAAACGCTCCAAACCCTGAACCGCAGGAACTTGCACCCGAGAATCTGAATCCGTTAACAACTTCGCAAAAATTTTAGTTTCATGGTCTTTAGGTTTTTTTGCTAAAACTTCCACGATTTGGTGACGGATCCACAAACTTTGAGAGTTCTTAAAGTTATAGTTTTGGTTTAACTCTTCCCACAAAAGGTCCCGAGTTTCTGGGGAAATGTTCTTTTCTAAAACACCCACCGCAGCAGAGCGAACCACCAAGGCTTTATCTTTGATCAGCTTTTGCGCCAGTTTTTCGGCCTGAGCTGGATTCACTTCCGACAACGCAATCAAGGCCGCGTTTCGCATAAACCACTGGGAATGATCGCCGGCTTTCAAAAGATCCGGAGTCGCCTTTTCACGTAAAGCTTCCGCCGCCCCCATCAAAGCTTTCCAACGAACGTTCATGGACTGCTTATCGCTAAAAGCTAAGGTAATGAAACTTTGATAATAAAGAGACCCGGTTCCTTCAACCGCCATACGACGATTTTCACCAGGTAAATTCAGGACTTCCATCGCGGAACTTAAAGAAACAGTTGAAGACGGTTTCTTCGCAGCGAAGACACTTGAAGAAAAACCGATAAGCAAAACGGACAAGATCGTTTTTGTTTTCATCGCTTAACTCTTTTTGGAAACGAAGTTTTCAAATTCATTCATGAGTTCTTTATTTTCTTCAGACTTCTGATCTGCCTTGGCACTGCCATCTCCGGCTTTCTCGCCCACCTTATCCAGAGCTTTTTGACCTTCAACTGCCGCCGCAAACTCTTTCATCAAGTCATCATCAATTAAATCCGCTGCCGGGGCTGCCGTGTTCGTCGCCTCCGCCTCTGCGATCAAGGCTGCTGCATCAACATCAAGGGCAGAAAGGTCAGGAGGAGCAGCCTCTTCCACAACTTCGGGTGGAATTGGAGCTGCTGCCACAGTTTCTTCCGAAGAAGACACTGGCGGAGCCGAGCTACCACCACCTTGCGCTTTCAACGTATCAATTTCAGATTTCAACTTTTCATTTTCATCGCGGTAACGGGACAGGTCCGCGATATCTTCGCTGATGATTTCATACTCTGCCAGGCGAGCTTCCAAATCACGAAGCTTGCCTTCCATTTCAGGGTCCACACCGCCACCTTGCGCTGGCGCTGCCACGGACGCGGCTTGAACTTCGGTGGCTTTAGTCTCAGCCACCGTCAACTGAGCTTGTAAAACCTCAATTTTCTTTTGGCTTTCTGATAATGTTAAACGCAATTGCTGAATTTCAGCTGGGGATTCCCCGACAAGGCCTGCCGATTCAGAAGCTTGTTCCACTGCCGCATGCGTCGCCTTTTGGCGGGGCATTTCTTTGAAATCATCTTCAGGTTCATGCTCTTCAGAGTGCGCATGACGAGAAGTCGCTCCTGCGGGGGCTGACGCCTGATTATCGAGGATTTTCTTCAGAGTTTTTTCAAGCTCTGCGGTATCCATCCCCTGACCAGCACCGTGTTTTTCATCTTTGGCAAAAAAACCACGATAGCCCAAGTACAGGCCAAACAAAATGATAATAGCAACCAGGCCTTCTATGATAGCCGTGTTGTGGTGATCGAAAAATGAAAGAACTTGTTCTATTGTCACAATCCAAATTCTCGCCGATCAGCGAGGCCTCGTCAACGCTGGACCTTTGGGAGAGTCTGGTGTTACAGTGAGGTCGCCAAGAGCGAGGTCACTATGTCTCAAGAAATGTATGACTTAATTATCCAAGGTGGTACGTGTCTTTTACCCCATCCCTCTAATTCAGGCTTTATCGACCAGCAGGCCGACATCGCCATCAGAGATGGCCGCATTGAAAAGATTCGCGACTCTATTAATGAACCAGCAAAGAAAATTATCAATGCTAAAGGTCTTCACGTGTTGCCTGGAATCATCGATAGTCAGGTGCACTTTCGCGAACCCGGCTTAACTCACAAAGAAGACCTTGAAACCGGGACTAAAGCCGCAATCCTGGGCGGTGTAACGACCATCTTTGAAATGCCCAACACCAATCCACCCACAACAACAGTAGAAGCTTTCAAAGACAAATTGGCTCGCGCTCACAACCGAGCCCACGCCAACTATGCTTTTTTTATCGGTGGATCTCACGATAACGTCATGGATTTGGCAAACCTGGAAATGCTTCCCCACTGCTCGGGGATTAAAATCTTTATGGGCAGCTCCACCGGTAATTTGTTGGTGGAAGACGACGCCACCTTAGAGCGCATCTTAAAACAGGGCCATCGTCGAGTCATCATTCACTCGGAAGATGAAATGCGTTTACGCGAACGCCGCCACATTGCCGTCGATCAAGCCGATGTTCATTATCATCCGGTATGGCGCGATGTCGAAACAGCCGTCAACTCAACCATGCGTTTATTGCGCATCGCCCGCCAGGCCGGTCGCAAAGTTCATGTTTTGCACGTTTCAACTGGCGAAGAGATGGACATCTTAAATTCTGCTAAAGACATTGCCAGTGTTGAGGTGTTGCCACAGCATTTAACTTTGTACGCTCCGGATTGCTATGATCGTTTGGGAAATTATGCACAACAAAATCCACCCATCCGTGAAAAGCGCCATTTAGAACGCATTTGGAAAGCCCTGCAAGATGGCACCGTGGACGTGATCGGCTCCGATCACGCCCCCCACACTCGCGAAGAAAAAGATCGTCCTTATCCAGCCAGTCCCTCGGGAGTGCCCGGAGTGCAAACTCTGGTTCCCATTATGTTGAATCACGTCCATGAAGGACGCTTGAGCCTGCACAAATTTGCGGAACTGGTAACTGAAAATCCTTGCCGTGTGTTTGGGGTAAAAAACAAAGGACGTCTGCGCCAGGGCTTTGACGCTGATGTCACTATCGTCGATTTGAAAAAACAAAACACCATCGACAACTCGTGGATCGCCAGCCGCTGTGGCTGGACACCTTTCCACGGTATGAAAGTTACGGGTTGGCCGACTCACACCATCGTTGCAGGGAAGTTAGTGATGGAAGCTGATCAGGTGATCTCTCCAGCTCAAGGCTTGCCCGTGAACTTTGAAGGAACTATTTAAAATGCCGACACCGTCCTCCGCAAAATCACAAGCCGCGGCTCTGTTTTTTGCAGGCCTTCTGCCCGTTATTGCCTTCACCTTAATTGAAGAATATTACGGCACGATCGCAGGTTTGATTGCGGGGATGATTTTTGGTGTGGGTGAAATTTGTTTTGAACTTTATAAACATAAGAAAGTTCAAAAGATCACCTGGATCGGTAACGGGTTGTTGTTGGTTTTAGGGGGCGTGTCTTTAATTTCATCAGAAGGCATTTGGTTTAAATTGCAACCGGCCTTGATGGAAGGTGCTTTCGTCATTGCCCTGTGGGCATCGGTGATCATGAATAAACCGTTACTGATAGTCCTGGCAGAAAAACAAGGCCAAGTTCTTCCTGATTTTTTAAAATCTCGAATGAAAGGCATCACCTTTCGCGTGGGACTGTTTTTTGCCGTTCACACCGTTCTGGCTGTGTGGGCCGCTTTTTCTTGGAGCACGACGAACTGGGCGTTGCTAAAAGGTGTGGGCCTGACTGTCAGTTTATTTTTGTATATGGGTGTTGAAATGATCTTGATGCGCAATGAAATTATCAAAGAACGCCAAGAACAAATGGTAAAAGATGCTGAAGCGATGGCCTTAGCGGAAAATATTCGCCTGCGCCAAGAACTCGCCAAGAAAGACTAATAATTCTTCTTTTAGAAGAACACGGCCGTGCATAGATTTTTAAAGTATTTTTTAGGAACCCAATAAGTAGGATAATTATTCACTCTGACAATTCGTGCAATTGTCGTTGTGGTCTTTGCAAAGGGCGCCAACCGAGGTATGGCTTTTTCGTGACCACCTTCTAAGAGAATATCATCAAAATTTCGACCATGGAAATTCGAATTATAAGGATCCACAATCCAGCGTCCACTCTGGTCTTGCACAACCACGATGGCGTGATCTTCGGCACGCTGTCCTTGCTGAACAAATGCATAAACATATTTATTTTCAATCCCCACAGCTTTCAATGCCACATGGGTGATCAAGGCGTTTTCTCTGCAAACTCCGGCACCACATCTTAGATAACTGCCAAGGGAAATATCGATATCCTTAAGACGGTGTTCTTTTAATACTTCTAAATAAGGAGCAGAATCATATTGTCCCAACGGCAAGGCTTCATGAACAAGGGCTGCCACCAGCTCAATAGTTTTTGTACGGGCAGCATCTTTTTTACCAATAGCATTCAGCAAATGAATCTTGTAAGAAAGAGCAACCGCGCGTTTTATTTGCTTAATAAACTTCACTAGATCCGGATCTGTCAGATCAATTCTATAATCCGGCTGAATACCACCGAAAGATTTGGATCCCTGAACGTAAGCTCCATCATAAAGGTCCACGAATCCGCCCTGCTGAATAACGAATGAAGAAGTATCCGAAGGCGCAGAAAGGCCAACACTCGTCAAAAAAAACGACACCACTAGTAAGATCAATTTGAATCTTAATGCAAAATGTTTCATGCCTGAAAACAAATGCACAACGCTTGCCAGCCTCACTCGTCCGTCTCATTTTGAGACGTTACTTCTGACCATCCGACACCGAATCCGCGGCAAGCTGTGCACGCTTTCGATCGCGGCTGTAACGAAGATAATCCGGCTTTTGCTCTCCCCGATTGGCGCACTCAATTTGCGTATCAACCATTTTATCGAAGACCTGAAGCAGCCTATCATGAACCCGTGAATCCACATCAAACCCTTGAGAGCGCCCAATCAGTTCAATTGTTTGATGAATCGCCTCGATCGTCGAGTAACAAAAAGATTCCGGCTGCTTGCGCACGCGGAAATTTGACACCTTATCCGGAGTAAAACAAATCCGCGGCAGTGCCTGCAGATTTTGACTTTGGCGAACGGTTTTAATTGCTGTCGCCCAGGTCCCATCAATCACAAAAATTGTAAGCTTTTTCCCTGGGGGATAAGATTGGGATCGTTCGGATTCCGTTAGAAAAGTCAGATTCTGAGATTGAGCCCCAGGGTAAAGCATCACACAATGACGATGGGGATCCGTCAGAATCTGATTCACCCGAGCATCTGCACTGTAATCTTGCCCACAGATTAAAAATGAATTTTGCAGCACCAAGTGGGACATCCGTCCCGTGGCGATACGACGTTTCACTTCGATGGGATGAATTAACACCACAAAATCAACACACGGATCAAACGCCTGAATGTGGGAACAGTAACAGCTAAATTTGGGCTGGATACAATTCAAACACAGCTCGCGATATTTCGGAGCTTCTTGGGATAATTTTTCTCGACGTTCTTTGTAGGTCTGTAAATCCATGGGCCGTCTAACTAGCGCCCACTGAATTCTGGAGACTTCTTTTCTTTCATCGCTTGCAACGCCGTAAAATGATCTTGGGTGCGTTGAGTGATTCCTTGAAAACTTGCCGCCATTTCCAGGACATTGATCATGTCATTAAGATAAGCCGTCTTCATTAGCTTCTTGGTCATTTGCACCGCAACTGGTGCATTGTTAGCAATTTTGGCAGCAATTTTTTCTGTTTCAGAAACCAGGTCCGTGTCCTTGACAAAATAATTTACCAGCCCCCATCTGTGGGCTTCCTCACCGGAAACCAAATCTGCGGTCAGGGACATTTGCATAGCTTTGCTAAAACCAATTACTCTCTGCAAAAAGAAACTGCCGCCATCGCCGGGAACCAATCCTAATTTCACGAAAGTTTCGCCAAATTTAGCTTTTTCCGTGCCCACGCGCAGATCACACATCATCGCCAAATCACAACCCGCACCAATAGCAGCACCATGAACCATGGCGATCAAAGGTTTGGATAGCTCTTCAATGCATTTTGGAATTTGCTGAATACCGTGCATGTAACGCATGCGCAGTTCGTTAGGTTCACCCTGGAACATACCGGTTTTGTTTTCCATGGCTTTAACATCGCCGCCAGCACAGAACGAAGTTCCTTCACCGCCCAAAACAATCACGCGAACTTCGGAATCGAAGTCCGCATAACGTAAAACACGGGTCAAAGAATCAGTCATTTCGTATGAAATCGCGTTGCTTTGCTCAGGGTTATTTAAAGTCAGCCAAAGTTGATGATCTTTAAGCTGAACCTTTAAGTGTGCAAAGCTTTGATTATAAAAAGACATACATCCCTCAAAAAAATTATTTTTTCGGGAACAAGCCCTCACGCTTGGTTAGAAGCTTTTTAAGCCAAGCGCCGAAGCTGTCATCTGGTCCCGGTTTACGATCTGGAACCATTTGACCACGGGCCTTTAAGGTTTGGCAAAGCTTCTTAACGTCTTTGTCTGCGGGATGTGTGAACTGGATTCCGTAGCCTTCGCTCGCGACGCGGGTGCTTTTGTAGACAACTTTTCCTGGAATCGCAAAGGTATCTTGTTCAAAAGACCACTCGAGATGCACGTCTTGGCCTTCTTCAAAGTTGGCAGACGTTTTGATAAACAAACCACCCACGGAGATATTATTAATCTCGCCATTTTGGTCATTCACTGTGCCTTGGTGCTTAAAAATAAAACGTGGAGCCGCTTCCCACCAACGAATGCGTGGATCAAAGTAAACCTGGCGAACTGCGGGTACCACAAAGTACGCCACCGCAATAAGGTCAATCAACAGAACCGCTATCAGCGCACCGAAGTTCACCCAGTTCATGTTCAAAGAGAAGCTATACAGATTCGACAAGAAGATAACTAGTAAACACCCCAAGTAAACCCAGTACGACCAGCGGCGACATATATAAATCATCACACCCGCGATAATCGGAATGATCACATAGATAAAGAACAAATGCTTTGGCAAAGCATGCGTCCAATAAAACCAATGATCCGCAAGAGATCGATTCGCACGATTGGCATTAAAGATAAGGCTCCCGATCGGAGCAAGGATGTGAAGCAAAGAAAGTACAATGATCGCCCAGGGTTTTCTTTTCATATGGCTCTATTATTCAGATAAAGACATTAAGAAACAAACAAAAAAAGAGGCCTTTCCGTACCCGCGGAAAAGCCCTTTTTTTACCCCAACTCTTATGTCACATAAAGTCTACTTTTTACAGAATGGCAGCTCCGGTTTTATCTGGCAGAGAATATCGCACATCGACTGATCCCCAATCGGACAGGATCCATCACCTGGACCTCCTGGGTCTGGCTTCGATGCTGTCTCCCCGACATTGAAATTCAAACTTGAAGCAGTTTTACCATCGGCGTCCGTCACAGATACGATGGTTGTTCCTTTAGCGACCGCCGTCACCACACCGGCATCTGAAACTGTCGCGACTCCAGCATTCGAACTGGTATATTTAAATGGCTCTTTCCCATTCAACACTGACAAGTTCAAAGTGTCTTTCAAGGCCAATGTCGCCGCTGCCGGAACAAGCATCAATTTTTTGGACAAAACAGCATCCACCGCTTCAAAAGCATCCACCCGGCAGTTACATGCCGTTTGAATCGAAACTTTTGCTCCTGTGGTTTGCAAAATCGCGCGAATTTGTGCACCCGTCAAAGAACTGTCTTGAGACTTCAACAAAGCCGCCAATCCTGATACCAAAGGCGTTGCCATCGAGGTCCCTGACAAGCTCCCATACTTATTGCCTGGCAAAGTGCTGATGATATCAGCTCCTGGAGATGCCATGTGCACTTTCGCCGTTCCATAGTTTGACCAAGAAGGTTTGTTATCACTGGAATCAGACGCCGCCACAGTGATTGAGTTTGGCAGGCCATTGTTCGCCGGATAAACTTCCGTTTTATCATTGTTGCGACCATCATTGGCTGCTGCAGACACAAAGATCACACCTTTATCGTCAGCTCGCTTGATTGCCTCCAACAACGGCGCTGCCTGAGCTCGGGGAATGGAAGCTCCCCATGAAGCCGAAATCACATGGGCCCCTTTTTCGACAGCATAGTCCACTGCTTTGATTGCATCATTTAAGTCGCCAGATCCGTTTTCTCCCAAAAACCGAAGTGGCATGATGGACACGCCCGCCGCGACCCCGACCGTTCCATTATCGACCAGGCCCGTGGCCGCCACGACCCCCGCACAATGAGTCCCGTGCCCCGGATTTTGCGCCCCGGTTTTGTCCATTGGGTCATTATTTTTATCTTTGAAGTTGTAACCCTCAACCATATTGGGAGCCAGGGATTCGTGGCGATAGTCAACACCGGTATCAATAACCGCGACGATGATATTTTTATTGCCTTTATTCCCAGCCCGACTCCAGGCTTTTTCTGCCTGCACTTTCCCCAAAGCCCACTGCTGTCGCAGGGTCGCAACGTCAATCGGTTTGGCAAAGGCGTGAACTTTGGCGTTAGGTACAATATACTCAACACCCGGCTGTGACATTAACGAAGCTAAAGTCAGAAGTTCCTTCTTCTGTTTGACATCGATCTTGAACAAGCTTGCTGTTGGGTTGTGATCCAGGATGCGCACAGAACCGCCTACAGATCCCGAAAGTGAATTAAGCCAGTTATATGCACTGGAGTTTGAATATTTCAGCAAGTACTCACCTGCGAAGGCCTGGGACCCGAACAATAATGCACCCAAAATTAACACACGATTCATATTAAATCCCTCCATAGAATAATAATCATATGACGGGATTTTTAGAGATGAACAGAGGCCCCTCTAAATGACAGTTTTAATTTCGTTAACACATCTCATCAAAAGTTGAACACGCCGGTTAACTTTTCAAGAATGAACACGCTGATATTCAACAATTTATTAATGAGGCCGCTATGACATATCTTCACTCCATCATTCTGGGAATCGTCGAAGGACTGACCGAGTTCCTGCCGATTTCTTCCACCGGGCATATGATTATCACGAGCTCCGTCATGGGGATTGAAGACAACAGCTTCACGAAAGCCTTTGAAGTCATCATTCAATTTGGTGCGATTCTTTCGGTCTTAGTTCTTTACTGGAAAAGATTTTTGCCAAACTGGAATTTTTATAAAAAACTGTTCGTTGCTTTTTTGCCGACGGCCATCATTGGCTTTATCCTAAAAGACGTCGTTGAAAATCTTCTGGGCAATGTGCAAGTCGTGGCCTGGTCCCTTATCCTGGGTGGCTTAGTGCTTGTGTGGTCCGACAAGGCTTTTGCACATCTGACATCGGTGGGCCGCAAAACTTCGGATTTAAGCTATTTGGATTCTGTGAAGTTGGGTTTGTTTCAAGCGATCGCGATGATTCCCGGGGTGTCTCGCTCTGGAGCCACGATCATGGGCGGATTGACGTTAGGTTTAAACAAACGTGAAGCCGCAGAGTTTTCCTTTTTCTTAGCCGTTCCAACCATGGCCGCAGCCACGCTTTACAAATTATTGAAAATCTATAAAACCATCCAGCCCGAGCAAATCAACGTTCTGATGGTCGGACTGGTAGTTTCATTTATCGTGGCGATGATCGCAATCAAAGGCTTTATGGGGATTGTCACTCGCTATGGTTTCCGGGGCTTTGGTTATTACCGCATTGTTCTGGGTGTCGTCATTTTAGTTATGATCTACACCGGCCACCAGTTACAGATGAATTAGAAAGGTTTTATAAATGGAAAAATTCCTCTTTGAAGAATCACATTTAATTTCGGCAGAGTTTGCGGTGTTTTTGAAACAGCACGCACTGTTTATGGCCAACTGGAAATGGGGCATCCTGCTTATCGGGTGGACTCTCGGGTTTCTGCTGCGTCCCCTGCTGCAATTCGTTTTAAAGAAGATCAAAGAATACAACTTGTTCGCAAAAAAATTCCCGAAAAGTTTTATTGCTTACTTCTTTAAGTGTGAAATCGAAAGACCTCTTGCGTGGGTTCTGATCGTTCTGTTCTGGTTTGGTATTAACGAGGGAATCGAGCTTACTGGCAAATTTCTGACATACTATGAACACGTCCTTAGAGCCTTCATGGCCATTCAAATCATGCACTTAGCCTATTACGGCGTCGATGCTTTAGGGGATGTCCTAAAGGATATCGCTGCGAAAACTGAAAACACAATGGACGACCATCTGGTTCCATTCGCTAACAAGACACTGAAAATCCTAGTCGTGGTTCTAGGAATTCTGCTGGTATTGCAAAGCTTCGGCCTGAATGTGATGTCACTGATGGCCGGTCTGGGACTGGGTGGTTTGGCCTTAGCCTTGGCCGCTCAAGATACTGCTGCGAATCTTTTTGGTTCGGTAACAATCCTGATCGACAATCCTTTTAAAATTGGCGACTGGGTAAAAGTCAAAGACATGGAAGGCACCGTCGAAGAAATTGGTTTTCGCTCTACTCGTGTGCGCACATTCTATAATTCGGTCATCACTATTCCCAACGCTATGATGGCCAAAGAAACTATCGACAACATGGGTGTCCGCCCCTTCCGTCGCGTCCGTCAAGTTCTTGGACTGACTTACGAAACGACTCCCGAAAAAATTGACGCTTTCTGTGACAGCGTTCGCTATTTCATCAAGCAACATCAAAACATCAATCCAGACACCGTAGTTGTGAACTTCAACGGCTATGCGGATTCGCAATTGAACATTCTAGTACAATTCCATCTGCAGGTGTTTTCAGGTCCTGAAGAATTGGAACAACAACAAAAGATCTTCCTGCAGATTTTGCGAATTGCCGCAGAGATGAAGGTGGATTTTGCTTACCCTACGCAGACAGTTTACTATCGCGGTGGCGGGGTTAACTAACTTGCTCCCGGGTGGCTTCAAGGACCTCTAAGGCTCTGAAGCTGCCCCTTACTCGGACAGTCCTCGCTCTTTTCTTTTCTCGGACTCTGTACGCTTCTTTTGGGTTCGATTTCTTCTTTCCTATTCTCATCGTTTATTTTAACTGCGGAACTCGACGTGGCAGCTTCAGAGCCTTAGAGGTCCTTGAATCCCTACGGGGGCGCGTTGGGTTGCTGGGCCTGGGATTGTATAGAACTGGGTGGTGGCATTGGGTTCGGTCGGTCTTTAGAGATGAGGGGGATTGGCCGAAAATAGAGGTATGAGATTTTTTTGGGTTTTTGGTTTTCTCATTTTGAGTCAGTCGGTTGGGGTTGCTAAGGTGATCTACAATGTGGCTTGTGAATCGCTGGAGAATTGTCCGGGGTTTGTGGCGGGGTTGGCGGCTGATGGGCAAAGTGTTTGTACTTCGGTTTTGGTTGGTTCGGATTTGGTGGCTACTAACTTGCACTGTTTGCCTGAAGATATTCGTAAGGATGGGGCCTCTTGTGCGGGGCGGATTTCGTTCTTTTTTCCTGCGACTAAAAATTTGTCTGCTGAAACTTTTGAGTGTGACAAAGTAAAAGCGGTTTCCGGACCCCTTAAGGATATGGCGCTGACTCCGGATTGGGCTTTTTTGAAGCTGTCGCAAACGGTGTCTCGGCCGAAGGTGCCTATTAATACCTCTGGTTTTTCTGATGGGGAACGCATTACGATTTTTAAGATTGATCCGAGCGCTGCCAATGATGGGACCGGGACCTTAAAGAAGGTCACCTGTCCAGTGGTGCAGAAAACCTTGGCCAATCCATTTTTTCTAAACGCCAAAAGTCCCATGGTCAGTCTTCTGCCCTGCTCGATCGTCAAAGGAAACTCTGGTTCGCCCTTGTTGACTGAAAATTTGGAACTCAAAGGGGTCTTAAACTCGGTGGGGTCTCCGGCGGATGTGGCCCTTAAGAAAGCGCCCTTTAGCCAAGTGGGTTTTGGTTCTAATTTTTCTTGCTTGAACATTCCCGATATCGCACAGGGTTCGAATCCTGAACTGGGCTGCGGAAAGTCCTTCACCCAACACGATGTCTCTGTGGCTTCGGCGGAATTAATTAGAGAAGTTATCCGGCCTTTGATGAAATCATTCAATAGCGATGTGAATGCGCAAATCGAAAGCCTGCATAAGCAAGCCAAAATGGTCGTGCAATGGGATATTTCCCAACAAGATCATTCCTTTGATGGCATGCAAGCCAAGGTCAGCGAAATCACCTTTAAACCTTCTTGCATTAATGTTCGAAAGGCGAAATTGCGGGAACAACAAAGCCACCTGCAAGCAAGTCTTGTAAGCTATAAATTGGATTACCTGGAGTGGGCGCTGGAACTACAACTCGACACCAGCGGCAGACCTAAGGCGCAATTGGTGTCTAATAAGGTGAATCCGTCCCTTAGCTTTACCCCATACCAGTTGTTGACTGGAGACCAAGGGCAATTCACCTTCAACGGTCGGAACTATAAGCTGCCCTTCTGCGAAGAACAAAAGAGTTCTCAAACGCCCTAACCCCAAAAGCAAAAAAGCTCCGACCGGAGTCGAAGCTTTTTTTATGTCTGGGTATTTTACTTAAACTATTTCTTCTTTTTCTTTGGTGCAATTCCGGATTCAGCGCGGATTTTTGCGGCCTCAAGTTTAGCCTTCTCTGTTTCCGCTTCGGCTTTGGCCGTTTCCATCTTAATGGTTGCTTCCTCGGCTTTATCTTTAGCAGTGCTCATTTGCTCTGCCAATTTTTCCGCTTCGGCCTTTGCTTTTTCTGCTTCAGCTTTTAGCTTTGCCAGTTCAGCATCTGCTCTCGCTGCGATTGTTTCGTTTTCCGCAATAGATTTTTTCGCACGAGCAATTTCAAGATTGGCCTGCGCTTCTTCTTGTTTGAGTTTCGCACGGCTGCTTTCCAACTCTTGCTTCGCTTTCGCTGCGGCCTGTTTTACTTTTTCTTCCTGAGATTTCAACTCAGATGATTTTTTTCTTTCGGTTTCAGCTGCAGAAAGCATTTGTTTCGTTGAATCAAGTGCTGCTTTCAACTCCGCTTCAGCTTTTTCAGTCATAGCCTGGGATTGTTCTTGCTGCGCTTTTAAGCGTGCCACTTCAGCATCGGCTTTTGCCTTTTCTGCATCGGCACGAGCAATTTCTTGTTTGGCTTTCGCGTCGCGAGCTTTGGATTCCGCCACCGCTTTTTGCACGAGCAACTTTGTTTTTTCCAAGTTTTGCTGTGCTTTTGCAGCATCCAGCTTTTCGATGTCGGCTTCTTTCGTTGCCTTCATACCAGCTTCAGTCGCATTAGCAGCTTCTTTTTCCAAGTCTTTTGCTTGATTGCGGTATTCATTGGCTTTCTTTTCAGCTGCCTTACGTGCTTCTTGCGATTGCTCTTTAAGCTGAATGGCTTTTTGAGTTTTCTCTTGCGCCGCTTTAATGCGTGCCTGAGCTAACACCTGTTCTTTTTCAGCATTTTTTTGATCGCGTTCGTTTTCCGCAACTTCTAATTTCAATTTTGCGCCATCACGTTCCGCGTTGGCCTGCTCTTTTTTTGCCTCGCTTTCGATAGCGCGCGCTTTATTAATAGCAGCTTGTGCTTCAGAACGAGCTTTATCACGCGCTCGACGATCCTCTTCCGCGCGACGTTTTGCTTCGTTGGCGTCCGCTTTGGCAGATTCCGCATCTGCATTAGCTTCTTCCGCTTCAATAGCTTTACTGTCTGCTTGAGCGAAGACTTTTCCAGATGTCGTGGTCACTAATGCTGCAACAAGAAGAATACCGAATGGCTTGAAATACATTTATGTCTCCTTAAGATGTTAACAGGCATTAGAATATATGGATTTTTGGCAAAAAAAAAGCGACCAGGATTGGGGGGGGAATATCCTGGCCGCCATGGGGGGGTACCTTGATACAAGAGCAACAGAGGTGCCAAGACCAAGAGTTAGTCATTTCCAAATAGATCGCAGCTGAGAGCTAAACCTGTGTCGAGGTTTTAGCCACAAAACGCCAATTGTCGGCCTATTAAAGAGGCACTCACAGCCGGATCTGACCTATCTGGACTCGACAGAATTCGTCGAAGATTTTTTACTAAGAGTCATGAGCTTTCTCACAATAAAACACATTCTGGGCACAATCGCATTTTTGGCCGTTTCATCCCAGGCCTTAGCCCTCCACATAATGTTAGATCCCGGGCATGGCGGGGTCGATACGGGGGCCGTTTACAACTCTGTGAAAGAAGCTGATTTAGTATTAAATGTAGCCAATAGATTGAAGAATCTTTTGGCAAAAGATCCCCACTTCACCGTCACCATGACCCGCGCCCAGGATCGCGCCATTGCCCTGCCTGAACGAGTAAAAATGGCTGAATCCGCTAAGGCAGATTTGTTTGTAAGCTTGCACGCGAATGCCGCCACTGACCAACGAGCAAAAGGGGTGGAGTTTTTCTTTCAAAACAACTTGCCTCCGGACGAAGAAAGCTTGTTTTTAGCCAGCCAAGAAAATCAGTCCTCCACTCTTTCCTCGACGGAGCTGCACGAAGGCAACAACAGTGATGAACTTTCAAAAAAAGGTGACGTTGCAGCCATCATCGAAGATCTCCATCGCCAGAATCGCATGATGAGCAGCTTACGCTTAAGTCAAACTCTGAATACGATTTGGGAAAATGATGCCAGTGCTATGCAGGCCACGATCAAACAAGCACCTTTTTACGTTATTTCCAAAACCTCGATGCCCTCAGTTTTGATTGAAATAGGCTTTCTCACAAATCCCCGAGAAGTTAAGAAACTTCAAAATGGCGACTATCAGAAAGATCTTGCTCAAAAAATCTATAACGCCCTCGTCTCTTATAAAGAAAAAGTAGACAATTCCGCAGCGAAGAATCTAAATTAAAGGCTCATTTCGGTCATTCGACCACTAAGGAGCCCCATGCGTAACGACGGACGTAAATTCGACCAACTCAGAGATATTAAAATCACCCCTAACGTATCTGAATACGCTGAAGGTTCTGTGATGGTTGAGTTTGGTAAAACCAAAGTCCTTTGCACGGCGACTTATGAACCCAAAGCTCCCCAATGGTTGCTAGGAACTGGTTCTGGTTGGGTGACGGCTGAGTACGGCATGCTTCCTCGCGCGACTCACACACGCAACAAACGTGAAAAATCTATGAACAGTGGCCGCACCCAAGAGATCTCTCGTTTGATCGGTCGCTCCCTGCGTGCGGCAGTTGATCTGAAACAACTCGGCGAAAAACAAATCATCATCGACTGTGACGTAATCAATGCCGATGGCGGGACTCGCACAGCTTCAGTGACGGGCGGATATGTTGCCCTGGCTTTGGCTTTGAAAAAACTTGCAGCCGTCAGCGAAATTAAATCTATGCCCTTGATCAACTATGTTTCTGCAATCAGCGTAGGCTTGCATGAAGATACATTTCTTTTGGATCTAAACTATGATGAGGATTCTTCCATCGGGACTGACATGAATTTTGTTATGACCGACAAAGGAACTTTCGTAGAAGTTCAAGGGACAGCAGAACACTTGCCGTTCACTCGTCAGCAATTGAACTCGATGATGGATGTGGCAGAAAAAGGTTGTCGTGAATTGTTCATTCACCAAGCTGCTGTTATGGGCGAAATCTACAAAATTGCTGGCAAATAGTTTTCAAAGGAATCATCTCATGGAATTGTGGATTGCAACAGGCAACAAAGGCAAAGTTTCAGAATACAAAATTCTTTTGAACGAGTTGGCAGACTTGAAAATCTTCACTCAGGCAGACATTCCTTCGTTCACGCCCCGCCCAGAAGACGGGAAAACATTTTTAGATAATGCTCGCATCAAAGCCAAAACTTTGCGCGCCGTTAAAAACAACGTGTGGGTTCTTGGCGAAGACTCCGGCCTTGAAGTGGAGGGTTTGAACAACCTTCCAGGTATCCATTCGGCTCGCTATGCGGGACCAAAAGCTTCTGACAGCGAAAACGTTTCGAAGCTGATCAAGATGATGAATCTAAGACCGATGCCCAACAGAAATGCCAAGTTCGTTTGCTCGACAGTAGTCTTTACACCCACAGGTGAAGAGTGGGTTTTCACAGGCGAAATGAAGGGCAAGATTGCTTCTAAGCCTGCTGGTTTGCATGGCTTCGGCTATGACCCGGTTTTCGTTCCAGAGGGACAAACCCAAACTCTAGCGGAGCTGGGTTCAGGATACAAAACTCAACACTCTCACCGCTCTCAAGCTGTGAAGCAGTTCCTGGAACGTTATAAGACAATGGCACCAGGACAAAATTAATTGGGTCCGAATAGACGATTAAATAGCTCGGGTATTTTTCTCTCACTTGAGACCGAGCTTTTATCACCACATCTTTTTACTTAACCAAACCCGACGCGTTCAAAATGTACTTATGAATCCCATGGGGGCTGTACTTTTCTGACAACGCCTGCAGTAGTTCTTTGTTATCTTCGCATTTAACAACATCACTCAACTGCTCAGATTGAATCTGTTTTGCAAATTTCTTACGACCGCCTCGGGTCGCCATCTTGCTACAGTTGACGCTTTCGTCGAAGGATTCATCGACATAATCTCTAAAGTCGATCGGTTTGCTTTTATTCACGATCCATTGGTCGTCGACACACTGAACGTAAGGACCGCGATTATATTGGGACCCCAGAATATCATCGCTCTTTAGCAACATATTATTCCAAAATCTCATCCCGTTAAAGTTTGCTGACAGGTCCGCATAAGAAAACACTCCGGTCGCAAGCATATTGCCTCCTAAAAGAGTTTTCTCCCATAGGGTGCCGTTCGAAAGAACATTGTCGATGGAAGTATTTTTATCATAGTAGGCACGGTAGTATTTATGACCCATACCAAACATATGCTCAAGCTTATCGACGCCGACATCGCGGTCACCAATCTTGATCAACGGACTCAACGCAAGCTCACTCACTCTAGCGCGGTTACTTGCTAGAATATAGCCGTCACGTGCTTTCCAATCTCTGTAAACGGAATCTTTCCGTGCCAAGTAAGTGATAGGAAAATGTTTTTGCGACAGGATGTCCTTTACCAAAAGGCCTCGAGAATGATTGGCAAAAACTTGCTTTAAGCCCTGGAAAAGGACTTCTTCGTTACATCCTGCGCCCGCCTTATTAACGGCAACAATCGCGTTATCTAAATAACGATTCGCCAGACGATTAAGTGCATGGGCCTGATCAGGAAGATTCAAATGCTTAGAGGTAAAATTGTCGACCTCCGCTCCTTGGGCAGAGACAACCCCAAGACAAACTGAAAGCCCCATAAGAAATAACGATAATACTTTACCCATGTTTACAAACCTCAATTCGCTCGTCATTTTAACGAACCCCTAGTTTTGATTTCGAGGTGGTTATACCTAACCAGTTATTGAGGTTCAAAGCATGGCGTTGACGAATGGGTCGACTTCTTGTCAAAAAGCATCGGCGAATGCCAAATTAGTGTATGAGTTTTAACGTGAGTCGAAACGCAGCTTCTGCAGCTGAGTAATAATTTTCTATTCTTTCGACTGTTTCAAAACCCAGTTTTTCATAAAGTTTTATGGCTGAAGTATTTTGCTCAGAAACTTTCAGACAAATCTCGTGGACCTTGAGACTGAGAGCTTTTGATTGGAGATGTTTTATGAGAGCAAATCCGTAACCGGATCTTCTATACTCCGGCGCGATCGCAAGATTCCAAATATCGACGTAATTTCCATCGGGATCGTATAAATAACCCACGAAGCCTCGAAGGACTCCCTCTGTCTCTAAAACATCAAGAAAGACGGAGGAGCTATTCTCCTGAAGCAGATTATAAAAATCCTCTTTGGAAGCCCCTTGTTCATTCCAGCAAACCACCTCGGTGGAAGATATAAACTCTAAATCGGATTCTACTGCTTTTCTAATTTTCACCGAATAAAGATAGCCTGGATGTCAGGGTTGTCACCCAAGAAAGGACTTTTCGCCCCTAAATCCCCCTTTCACCTAGACAAATTCATGCCCCCTTGCTAGCTTCTCAGGCGAAAGTTGAAGTTTATTCTATCCTCTGGAGACTTGAGTGATGAAGGGCTTAAAAATCTTTACTGCTAATTCCAATCCTGCCCTAGCTAAAAAAGTCGCCGAAGCGGCTGGCATGGAGCTAGGTTACTCTGAAGTCAGCACCTTTGCTGACGGCGAAATCCAAGTTGAAATTCATGAAAGTGTTCGCGGACAGCATGTCTTTGTCGTTCAAAGCACCTGCCCTCCTGTGAACCAAAGCTATATGGAGCTTTTCGTGATGCTAGACGCTCTTCGCAGAGCTTCGGCCGCTTCGATCACGGCGGTGATCCCGTATTACGGGTACGCTCGCCAAGATCGTAAAGTGGCTCCCCGCGCCCCGATTTCAGCCAAGTTGATGGCCGATCTGTTAACGACCGCCGGGGCCAACCGGGTGGTCTGCGTCGACCTCCATGCCGCCCAAATCCAAGGATTCTTCAATGTTCCGGTGGATCACTTGTTCGCTATTCCGACCCTAGCTCGTGCTTGGCGCGAATCCCACGGGACTGGATCTGAGTTTGTCGCGGTGAGTCCAGACGCTGGAGGGGTCGAAAGAACCCGTGCTTTTGCCAAAAGAATCGAATCCAGCATGGCCATCATCGATAAACGCCGTTCCGGACCAAATGAGGCAAAAGCGCTGCATTTAATTGGGGACGTGGCTGGAAAAACCGCCGTTATCGTTGATGACATGATCGATACGGCTGGAACCCTTACACAAGCAGTTGACAGTCTCTATAAGAATGGGGCAAAACGTGTGTTCGCCGTTGCAACGCATCCCGTTTTATCGGGTCCTGCCATCAATCGCCTGAAGGACAGCCCTATTGAAAAAGTATGGGTCACCGACACGATTCCGTTATCGGAAGCGGCGAAAAACTGCGGAAAAATCGAAGTGGTTTCAGTAGCTCCTGTTTTGGCGGAAGCAATTAAGCGAATCCACGGAAACGATTCCGTCAGCTCTTTGTTTAATTAGGGCTTCAGCCCACAGTGCTGAAGCGCCGGATGACGTGGAAGCTGGAATAACTTTAAAAAAATGCCCATTTAGGGCAATAACTACTCCGATGAAGTCGGAGTGCAAACAACCAATCCTCTATTGGACTAGAAGGAATACAAAATGAAAAACAGAATCGAACTTTCAGTTGAAGCTCGTACTGCCGGTAAAGGCAACAGCCGTGGACTACGCGTTAATCGCCAAGTTCCTGCAGTAATCTACGGTGCAGTTGCACCAATCAGCATCACAGTTGGCGAAAAAGAAATCGTTAAGTACAACACTCGTGCTTACGAAAATGCTCTTTTCAACTTGAAATCTCCAATCAAAGAAGCAAACGGTATCGTTGTCCTTGTTAAGCAAGTTGACGTTCACCCTGTTACTCGCCGCCCACAACACGTTGATTTCTACGCTTTGGATCTTAAAAAAGCAGTTCGCGTTTGGGTTGAAGTTAAACTTGAAGGCAAACCAATCGGTCTTTCTGAAGGCGGTTTGTTGAACGTAGTTAACCGTCAAGTTGAGGTTGAAGTTCTTCCTACAGATATCCCTGAGTTCTTGACTGCAGACATCTCTAACCTTGGCGTTGGCGATGCTCTTCACGTTTCTGACTTGAAAGTATCTGGCTCTACAAAATTGATCTCTTCTGCAGATCTAACAATCGCGGTTGTTAGCGCTCAAGAAGAAGAAGCTGCTACTCCAGCTGCTGCACCTGCTGCTGCCGCTCCGGCTGCTGCTGCTGCAAAAGCTCCGGCTGCAAAAGCTCCAGCTGCGAAAAAATAGTTTTACACTATTGCGCACGCGAAAAGGCAGATCCGAAAGGACTGCCTTTTTTTTTGATTTTCATCGAGGTGATTTATGTCTTCTTCATGGTTGATCGTTGGGTTGGGTAACCCTGGCGGCGAGTACAAACTGACTCGTCATAATATTGGTTTTATGGCTGTCGATTATTTCATGCAGGGCCTTGGCAATCCATCCATTAAGAATCAATTCAAGGCCGAAGTCGCTCAGGTCTCTTGGCAAGGCCACACCCTTTACTTCTGCAAGCCTCAGACTTACATGAATCTTTCTGGCGAGTCGGTTCAACCCCTGATTGGTTATTACAAAATCCCGATTGAACACTTGATTGTGATCCATGACGATATCGACCAACCCTTTAATCAAATGAAAATTCATAAAAACCGTGGTCATGGCGGCCACAACGGAATCAAAAGTATCTCGCAATTGTTGGGGACTCAGGACTATGCCCGCCTTAAACTAGGTGTCGGTCGCCCAGATAATCCAAACTTCCCGGTGGCCGACTATGTTTTGGGTAAATTCAGCAAAGATGAATTCGATAAGATGCCGGATTTCCTGAATAAAGGCATCGACGCCGTTGAATCCATCATTCTTGATGGCATTCAAAAAGCTTCGACAAAATTCAATACTTAAGATAAGTTCAGCATCGTCGTTTCCGTGCTAGAATTAGTTCTTTTAAGGAGTCTCAATGGCACTTCAAGTTGGTATCGTAGGTCTTCCAAACGTAGGTAAAAGTACGTTGTTCAACGCTTTGACTTCTGCAAAGGCAGAGGCTGCGAACTACCCATTCTGTACAATCGACCCAAACGTGGGCGTGGTAACAGTTCCAGATCCTCGCATGGATAAAATCACCACATTCATCAAACCACAAAAAGTGATTCCAACAACAATGGAATTCGTGGATATCGCGGGTATCGTTAAAGGCGCGTCTCAAGGTGAAGGCCTTGGGAATCAATTCCTTTCTCACATTCGTGCTACAGACGCTATCGTTCACGTGGTTCGTTGTTTTGACGACCCAAATATTATCCACGTTGCGGGCAGCGTGGACCCACTTCGCGATATCGAAATCATCAATACTGAGTTGATGCTGGCGGATTTGGATTCTGCAGAAAAACGCGTCAAGTCTCGTGAAAAAACTGCGAAGACAGGTGCTGATAAAAAAATCAAAATGGAATACGAAGTTGCTAAAAAAGCTGTTGAGGCTTTGGGCAAAGGCTTGCCGGCACGTTCAGTTGAATTGGACGAGCAAGAAGCTTTGGTTATGAAGGACATGCACTTCCTAACGGCAAAACCAGTTCTTTACGCGATGAACGTCAACGACGCTGACTTCGCAGCTGGCGGCAACGATTGGACGAAGGCCGTTGAAAAACGTGCCGCTGAGGAAAACAACCAAACAATCTTGATCTGTTCTGCGATGGAAGCAGAGATCGCCCTTCTTCCACCGGAAGACCGCGCTGATTTCTTAGGTGCTCTTGGCGCTGAAGAACCAGGTTTGAACCGTTTGATCCGTGAAGCTTACAAACTTTTGGGTCTACAAACATACTTCACTGCGGGCGAGAAAGAAGTGCGTGCATGGACTATCCGTGCAAACACCAAAGCTCCACAAGCTGCGGGCGTGATTCATACGGACTTTGAAAAAGGTTTCATCCGTGCGGAAACTTATCACTGCGAAGATCTATTTAACTACAAATCTGAACAGGCCGTTAAGGATGCGGGTAAATACCGCGTTGAAGGTAAAGAGTACGTTGTTAAAGATGGCGACGTCTTGTTCTTCCGCTTCAATGTTTAATTAAGTTCAAAAGGGTCCCACAAAGGACCCTTTTCTTTTTCGCCCTTATCTTAATCAGCTCTGCAACTCACGCTGAGATGAGCTGCAAAATTCAATAACTTGATAACTATCTACGAGCGATACCTGATTATTTGGGTATCGCTCAAAATAAATACTTAAATCTTAGCGATCAAACTTTCAAGACCGTCACGCCAGAATTGCGGCTCACGCAAATCGTAACCTAAATGTTTTTGAACCAGGTCTTCACAGGTCATCACTCCGGTATCTCGCAGTAGTTCTTTATAGGTTGGCCAGAACTTTGCACCCAAGCGCTCACGCTGAGCGTAGATAGACAAGGAAAACAAGTACCCCACTGTATAGGGATAGTTATAAAAAGCCGGACCCGGAACATAGAAGTGACCTTTGTTAGCCCAGAAATGAGTTTCAATTTCTGTGACCCCGTCTCCATACCACTGTTTCCAAACCTTTACTTGTAAGTCTGAAATTTCTTGCGCTGACAGAATGCCTTTTTGTCTCTGTTCATAGAATTCTTTTTCGAAATGGAAGCGCGCCACGACGTTAATTAAATATCCATGAAGTCGCTCTAGGAATAGCCAATGTACTTGTGGATTTTCACCAAGCTCACCCTTGATATGATCAAATAAGGCAAACTCTCCGAAGGTGCTGGCTGTTTCCGCTAGTGTCGAAGGATAATCCACCATGCGCAAAGGCAGATCACGCATCACCCAAGCATGATAAGCATGTCCTAGTTCATGAGCCACCGTGAATATGTCAGAATACGAACCGCGATAAATTTGAAAAATCCGTGGCGTACGAGACTTGGGATAAGTCATACAATATCCGCCCGTTCCTTTGCTCTCTATATCGCGAGCTTCGATCCATCTATTTTGCAGCATTAACTCTGCGAATTGCCCCAGCTCCGCATCAACTTTTGAAAAACCTTCTTTAATGTAGGAAAATCCTTTATCAAAGGGAATTTGTCCGCTGCTTTCAGGTCCCGCACAAACCATATCCCAAGGCTCTAACTTGGGCTTACCTAAAATTTTTGCCATTCCGACCAAAGACTTTTGCAACTGAGGCAATACTCTTTGAATTTCAGCCATCATGGTTGTTACGGTAGCCGAGGAAATTCGGTTGCTATGAAGGGAATGATCTAAGAAATGTATTTTCTTGTTCTTGGAACGCATCTCCATTTCACGATAACTCCAATCGGCCATCGCATTGAGAGCCTGCGCGGGAGTTGACTCTTGTTGCTTCCAAGCTTTTTGCATCCCAACAAACGCCGCTTTCTTTTCAACTTCAACAGTCCCTCGAACCATTGATTGCGCCTGCCCCAGACTGAGGATTTTTTTCTCTCCGTTAATTTCGACTTCAACCTTCATTTCTGCACAAGTTTTCTCATAAAGATCGCTCCAGCCGTCGCTTCCAGGAGCACGCATTTTTTCAAGAATAACTTCTTCAGCCGGTGACAATATTTGGTCCTTTAATTTCCGTTGGTGCTGAAGAACAAACTTTTCACCTTCAATATTCTTATCTGAGACTAATTGATTGAAATCAGAATCGGACAGATTCTGAATGGCTAACTTATAAGGCATGTAAGCAACATTAAGATCTCCATAAAGATCTCTTAGAGTCTTGCTCCATTTTTTTGCTTCCTGATCTTTGGTATCGATAGCTTCCAAATTCATACAATGGAACATCATGTTCAAAATCGCCGTATAAGCATCACGCTCCAAATGAATGGCTTGTATAAGCTCACTTAAACTAATTTCTTTTGATTCAGGTTTTGGATACTGCTGAATCATCTTCTGAGCAAACTGATAGTCTTGTTGAAATTCTGGGCTCTGTATTGATGGAAATTCAGATTCCAAATTCCAAGCCGGAGATTGTGACATGGCGTCGCCTTCTTTCTTCTAATATGCCATAAAGCTACTGAGCCTTTTCGTCCTTTGCAAGACGAAGTGCGCACTCATTGACTCCGTTCTTGCTTCATTTAGAATGCCTCCAAGAGGTTTGTGTATGAATAATCTTTTGAAACTTTCTGCCTTGGAACTCGCTGCGAAGATTGCAGCTCGCGAAGTGACTCCTAGTGAAGCTGTCGAAGTCTATATCGCTCAAATTGAAAAAGTAAATCCCGCACTGAATGCCTTAGTTGAAAATGATTTCATCAAGGCACGTCTAACCGCCGCTGAACAAACGGCACAATTGCAAAAAAGCAAAGAAAACTTACCACCTCTGTTCGGTGTTCCTTTCACAATCAAAGAAATGCTAGCTGTGCAAGGCATGAAAAGAACTGGCGGCAGTATTCACCACTGCCATGATGTGATGGACTATGATTCAACTTCGGTCGCGCGACTGAAGGCGGCTGGTGCAATTCCTTTGGGAACAACCAATGTACCGGAGCTGGGATTTTGGTTTGAAACCAACAACCCAGTCTATGGCTGTACCAATAATCCCTATGATTTGAAACGCACATGCGGTGGCAGCAGTGGCGGCGAAGCGGCCCTGCTTGGCGCCGGGGCCAGCTCTTTTGGTATTGGCAGTGACATTGGCGGCAGCCTGAGAATGCCGGCATTTTTCTGTGGTGTTTTTGCGCACAAGCCTTCGCCGGGATTGATTCCGTTGACCGGCCATTTCCCCTATAAACGGGACGATTTTAAAACTGTGCTGAAAGACGACAAAGCGCCCTATACAGTTCTGGGGCCCCTGACCCGCAAAGCTGGGGACTTATACCCCCTCATGAAAATCCTGATGGGACCTGATGGATATGATGCCGCGACCAAAGAAAATCCTTCATTGAAAAAGCCCGAACATAACTGGACTGGGAAAAAAGTTTATCTTTGCCCGTCTCCCGCTTTTCATGGCGCGCGCAGGATTGATGCGGAACTTTCTCAGCAAGTTAAAAACTGCGGAAAGCTTTTTGAGGAACTGGGCGCAAATGTCTATGAACTGAATCCACGCTTTTTTACTCGAGCGACAAAATTGTGGTTTTCGGCTTTGAAAAAAACCAAGACCCAGAATTTTCATGAAATGCTTTTTGGGGAAAACACCAATACTAATATCGGAAAAGAGATTTTTAAAATCGCTTTCGGCAAAGGGAACTACACACTGCCCAATATCATGACTTCCCTTTTAGAACGCTTGGATGTCAATTCCGGCGATACCGAAAAAAATATCGCGGAACTCGACAAAATGAAAAAGGACCTCGAGGCCTTGCTTGGCGACGATGGCATTTTGATTTTACCTCCACACTCGCGTGTCGCCCCTAAGCATCGCGCCCCTTTATGGTCTCCGTTTGATTTTATTTCGACTGGAATTTTTACCACACTGGGAATGCCATCAACAGTGATCCCGACAGGACTGAACGAACAAGGTTTACCCGTCGGAGTCCAAGTCGTGGCGAAGGAAATGAACGATCATCTGACTTTAGGTTGTGCAGAACTTTTGGAATCTACTTTTGGTGGCTGGACGCCGCCTACAGATTTTTAGGCTTTCGGACTGAATCAATCAAAACGTGGAAGCTCCACACAGTCAAAAATAAAACTGCTGATGGATACAAAATCAAATGGGGAAAGCTCGAAAGAGTTTTCCAACCTTCGCGCATTAAGATTCCCCAGCTTGTGTAAGGCGGATGCACGCCAAGCCCGATGAAGCTCATAAAGCTTTCATAAAGGATATTAGTGGGTATCTGAAGAGCAACTAACACCAGCAAAGTATTCAAAATATTCGGCAGAACGTGATGCACCAGAATATGACGGCGCGTTCCGCCTAAGGCGATGGCCGCTTCGACGAAAGGTTTGCGTTTTACCTCCAGCACCATCCCGCGAGTCACACGGGCAATGCTCATCCAGTGTGTCGCTGAAATCCCAATACACAAGCCCCACAAAGCGCGCCAATGAGGGTCTTCGATTGGCAATAACAACTGTACACTCAGGCATAAAACGGAGACTAAAATAAAACTGGGAATCGCCATAACGATGTCGCAAAAGCGCATCATTATTTTGTCACCAAGACCTTCCATCCAGCCCGCGACGGACCCGTATACAAAACCAATCAGAAAGG
>JBJTMR010000087.1:0-2349 GCA_046070625.1 Bdellovibrio sp.
ATGAACGGTCATACCGGATCTGCGTTAAAAAATGCGGCGGTGATGAAGGCCATTGCGACAGGCGATTTTAGCGTGTCACCAACAGCGGATTTAACGTTTTGGACGAATGGCGGTGGCGCAGCAGCAACAGAGCGAATGCGAATCACAGCTGGCGGTAATGTGGGGATTGGCACAACAGCTCCTGGACGCCAATTGGTTATCGATGGTGGAGTAGCGGATGTTTCTACCGGAAAAGCAACGCTTGAGATTGTGACTTCATCAACGACATATGGTCCACGTTTGCGCTTAAACAGTACGGGTGCTTGGGGGAGAGAGTTTTTATTAATATCGACGCAGGCAGCGGATACTGCTGGAGCGGGAAAATTTTCTATTTATGACAGTACAGCCTCTGTAAATCGCATGATTATAGATTCAACAGGCAACGTCGGTATTGGCACAACAGCACCCAAAACTTTGTTCGAAACTCAGGTTCCAAATGCATCTGGCGCGGCCACAGTAGCAGGAACTTTTAGTATGACGAGCTTTACGGGTAGTACTAACAATGAAGTGAAAGTGCTTCTTGGGCCAACAAACTTACCAGCTGACAGTGCCGGTATTTCAGCATCACGTAGAGTACCTGGTTCAACGGGATTTTCTATTTACACGGGTAACGCAGGTACTTCATTAGAGGCTGTGCACATTAAAGGAAATGGCAACGTCGGGATCGGCACGGCAACTCCATCGCAAAAATTGGAGATTCCTGGAACTTGGGCATCGACTCTGTTTTCAGGTGATAATGTCGTGATTCGCAAACCAAACTATGTAGGCGCTTGGGCAAGAAATTTAATGCAGTTTGAAGAATATGACGGAACTGTTTTAAATGCATTAGGTGTGTACGGCACTAATAATAGTTTTACATATGGATACATTGGCACAAGTTGGAGTTCACCATCGATTGTCTGGAAACCTTCGGGGAATGTTGGGATTGGAACGACAACTCCGGCCGCATCTCTCGTTGTGAACAAAACCGCACCAACAGGAACAATCGCTTCCACCGGAACCGCGGTGAGCGGTACAGGAACAAACTTCACGACAGCATTTTCGGTGGGTGATCAGATCATCGCTAATGGACAAGCAAAAACGATTACAGTGATCACAGACGCGGCCAATATGACCGTAAATACAGCCTTCTCATCTGATTTGACTGCAGGCACGACTTACACAAGAGTCGGCACAATTTTGAGTGCAGGAAATGTTGGGATCGGAACGAGTCAACCTCTTTATTCCCTTCATGTAAATGGTGATGCAAATCTCGGTGGTGTGATTTTTAAAGGCCAAACTGATTATGACTCTTCAGCATCTGTCTATCCGATCATATCTCGATCAGCAGCCGGTGGATCAGGCGTCTTCCCATTTAATACATCTGGAAATTTAGTTCTTGCTCCTAGGGCAGATGGGTCAAACATCGTTTTTGCGACGGGTGCGACGACTCCGCAGACAAGAATGGTTATTTCTGGTAGTGGGAACGTTGGTATCGGAACTTCTTCTCCTGCGGCAGCATTAGATGTGAACGGAACAGCGAGTATCGGTGTTAGCGGAAAAGTTAATATTTCTGCGGCAGGAGTTATATCTTCATCTGTAAATGGAAACTATATTCCTATAAACATATCTAACCCCACTGGATATGCTCATATACTTGTAAATAATTCCGTTGATTTTGGTTCTGGTGGTACCGATGGATATATTAAGCTTCATGATAATTCGAAGGGTATATTTTTAGACTCATCAGGAATTAGATTTAATTACGCATCAGGTACTGAGGCAGCTAGGATTAATTCCTCCGGCAACCTCGGTATTGGTATTACAAACCCGGGCTATAAACTCGATGTGAACGGCGACACTAATATTGCGTCGGGGTCTGCTTTACGCTTTGGCGGTACACAAGTGTGTACGAGTGCTGGGTGTACGTCTTCATCAGATCGCAATCTGAAAGAAAGCATTCAGCCTTTGCAAAATTCACTTGAGAAAATTTTAAAACTTCAAGGTGTTGAATATGATTATAAAGACAAAGTGAAATTTACCGACAAACATCAAGTCGGTGTGATCGCTCAGGATGTTGAAAAAGTTTATCCTGAAGTTGTTTTGAAAGATCCTAAGACAGGACTGCGCTCCGTAGCTTACGACCATTTGGTCGGCCCACTTATTGAGGCATTTAAATCACTTTATCAACGCGTTGTTGGAATCGAAGCTCATCAAGCCACTCAAGATCGCATGATAGCTTCTAAGGCTGATCAAGAGGCTTTAAATGCGGCTCATGCGAAGATTCAGATGGTTGAAAGTGAGAATGCTCGACTTAAATCGCGCGCCGAC